>CAYREN010000032.1:0-21883 GCA_964423255.1 uncultured Roseivirgaceae bacterium
GTTAAGATGTCGCCTTTGCGATAACACAACTTAATATCTTAAAAAACTCTAAAATTTACACAACAATTATTGTCATTATCAGTAATAATAAAATACGAAGGAGGTGTATCTCCCTTTTAGTTAATGAAACTAAAATTGCGCAGATACCAGGAAATTTTTCTCTTATCAGAAAAGTTTCTATTCCTACGTTATAGGTTGTTGGGTTGTTTGTTTGGTAGATTTAGCCCGGTCGTAAGCGATCGGGCTATTTATTTTAAAAATTTCTTTCTCCAATCAATTTGAATTGAAACACTTACTTTACACAAAGTATTTATTCCCTGGTATAGATTGGCTACGGTAAATAGAAATTAAATTCCAGATCATTCATACACTTGAAATGACCTTTTGGACAATTGGATCGACCTGATTTGGAACATGGCCTACAATTCAATTTGGTGTTTTCTAATAGCGTAAATTTGGTGCCATAGGGATAAAAGTTGTTGGGGACAGTACCTCCCCAAATGCTAAAAATTTGTTTTTTAAAAGCCGCAGCCATATGTGTTAAACCTGTATCATGGCCAAAAACCACATCAGCATATTTTATCAATGATGCAGATTGGCTTAAATTATACTTTCCGCAAGCATTATAAATAATTGTTCTTTTACCCAATCGTTTCAACCCAGCTTCTATGTCCTGATTTTTAGGCTTTGCATTGAAAAACTGAGATAATTTTTCTCCCTCTTCAAAATCCTCTTTTCCACCAACTAAAATAATTGGTTTATTTATCTTGTCGCATAGCTCCACCATTTTATGGAACGGTAATATTTTTGTATAGCCAGAAGCTCCTATCACATATGCTACATATCCTTTTTGATGGGCGATTGGAAGGTTATCAAGATTGATCTCGTCCTTGCCTGAAATAAAATAATCAAGTCCTTGCCCATCATTTTTAATATTTAATGTAGATGCGGCATCAAAATAACGGTCAACCACATGGATATTGGGCATATAGTCAATTTGAAAATTTGTGAACAAAAATCTTTGCCATCTCAACTTGTCATAAGAACCTGATCTCACTCCTAATCTTAATTTTATAATTGACGTTCTAATATTCCTATGGAGATCCAATATAAAATCATAATTTTCCTTTTTTAGATTTTGAATTAAATCACTAATCTTATCGCCCAGAAAATGAATTTTATCAATATAAGGATTCCCATCTACCATGGATTTGTACTGGATTTTTGTGCAAAAATGAATCTCTACACCATCAAGTTGTTGTTTTATACAACGAACTACAGGAGATGTCAGCACGATGTCACCAATAGATGAAAACCTGATAATTAGAATCTTCTTCACTATCTTCTGCTTTTTCAAATTTTCTTTTTTCTTGCTTTTAGATAATTATTTACACTTTCAAGGCTCCACGCATTAAAAGTTTTTTCTATTGTAAGACCACCCTTCCTGCCCATAAACACACCAAATTTCATATGATTAAATCCTTTAATTTCGTGTGCATCAGGATTGATGCTAAGCACAACTTCCTGGTCTATGGCATAGTTTACCCACCTCCAATCCAAATCCAATCTCCAGGGGTTGGCATTAATTTCAATGATTACATTATGCAATGCACAAGCATCTATAATTTTTTTATGATCAATAGCATATCCCTTTCTTCGCAACAACAATCTTCCGGTAGGATGGCCCAGAAATGTTGTGAATGGATTTACAATGGCTTTCAATAATCTTTGCGTTGCTTTTTCTTTGCCCATGTTTAGATTGGAGTGAACAGATGCAACGATAAAATCAAAGCTGGAGAGTACATCAGTATCATAATCCAGAGAGCCATCATTCAAAATGTCGGATTCAATTCCTTTAAAAATTTTGAATGGCGCAAGTTGCTTATTGAGCTCATCAATTTCCTCATGCTGTTTTTTGATATGATATTCCTGCAATCCATTGGCATAAAAAGCAGATTTACTATGGTCAGATAACCCCAGATATTCATACCCTTGATCAATACAATATTCTGCTAACTGCAATATGGTATTTTGTCCATCAGAATATTTGGAGTGATTATGAAAAGGTCCTTTTAAATATTCTAACTTTAATAAGTCAGGCAGTTTATTTTCTTTGGCAAGTTCTATTTCAAAAGTCCCTTCACGCATTTCAGGTTCAACGAATGTGTATCCAAGTTTGCTATAAGCTGCTTCTTCATCTATAATATCATTGTCTAATAAATATTGCTGCAAATTATTGTCGTCCTTAGCGATTCCCCTTAAATGCTTCCCGGAACCTGTAGAAAGCATCAATTTTGTATAAAATTCCGAAGGCTTAGAAAATCGAATGAGCCATTTTAGATTAATTGACAAAAACTTTCCCCTCAATGAAAACGGACCTGACAAGCTATTTACAATTTCAATTGATTCTTCATTGTCAAGGGCTTTTTTAATCTGATTTGAATCAATTGTGTTAATGATTATTTCCACTTGTTCCACCACATCCATCTTTCTCCTCATTTCACCGGTGATTTCAACCTTGAGAGATGGGTAGTTTTTTTTCAATTTCATTAGCAATTGATTTGCCAATGGCTCGGCTTCTGCATAAAGAACTTTTCCTCTTTGACTGATTAGATACTCCAAATTTTGCAAAATGGTCTCCTGGGTTTTACTTCCAAATCCTTTCAGTTTGGCAAGCTGACCAAGCTTACATGCTTCATACAGTTGATCAATACTTTCGATGTTCAGCACTTCCCATACCACTTTTATTTTTTTAGGACCAATGCCCTTCAACTCCAACATTTCAATAACACCAACAGGAGTGCTATCAAGCAATTCATTTAATTGTGCAAAGCTTTCAGTTTCCTGGATTTCTATTAAAGATTGAGCAAGTCCTTTTCCAATACCTTCCAAAGCCTCCAATTCCTCCTTGCTTTTTTCAAAAAGAGAATCTTCTTGTTTTTCGATATTAATTACTGCGTTTGTGTAAATTCTTATTTTAAATTGATTTTCACCATGAAGTTCAAGCAACGTAGCGGTTAATTTCAGGAGTCTTGCAATTTCTTTATTTGTCATTTTGCAATTGGTAAATTAATTATCAGTTTTTAAAAAAAAATCTGGAATCGAAGTCAAAGAAATGATAAAAGAACAATTTGCAGTATATTCCAGATAATTCAAGACATATACTTTAGACAAATTGATTCTTGTTTTGTTAAGAAATAAACTATTTATAAATTTCATAGAATTACCGAAAATTGTTCAATTGAATTGGAAGACAAAAATGTATTTACATTCTAAAACATTATTGAGTGATAAAGTTAAAATAGAAAATTATAAAAGAAATGAATTATTGGTTAATAAAATCTGAGCCAGGAGCGTATTCTTGGGATGACTTTGTGAAGTTAGGTCGAGATCATTGGGATGGAGTAAGAAATTACCAGGCAAGAAACAACATGAAGCTCATGCAAATAGGTGACGAAGCCTTCTTTTATCACAGTGTAAATGAGAAACAGATAATTGGCATTGCCAAGGTAGTCAAAGAGTATTATCAAGATCCAACTACTGATGATGACCGTTGGGTGGTGGTAGATTTGGTTCCTGTAAAAAAGCTGGAAAACCCAGTAACTCTCGCACAAATAAAGGCTGAAGAAAAACTTGAAGGTATGGCACTTATAAAAAATTCAAGACTTTCTGTAATGCCAGTTTCAAAAGAACATTATCAAATAATAATGGAAAAAAGCAAATAATTGCTTTATTGAAAATAAGTCGTTATATGAATTGCCTATTTCATTAGAAATATTCAATGATACAGAGCAATATTAAAATGAATTATTGCTCTATTAACTTTGATAATTATTTCGTTAAACGTGACTGCCAACTATTTACATATATCAGCAATAATTTCCGGTATCAATCTGTTGAAAAAGCGATTATTACTTCTTGCCATTTTAGTGATACTTTTTTGTGATGACAGCTATGCTCAATTGGTCCAACCTAACCGGATTGAATTTCCAATAGGGAGTGAAGATGAAGATTTTGGAGTTATTTCTGCCAAAGAAAAAGGCATAGTACTTTATCGAGAGGTTAGAAATCGTGAAAGACGAATGGATCGAAAATATCAGGTGATACTTGTAGACTCTACATTAAATATAAAATGGGAAGCATTTTATTTTATAAATCTGCGATACATCCAAATTGGCTATGAGGTTGCCGGGGATTATTTCTATTTGCTATTTCAGCGAAATTCGGAAAGCCTAAAGGCTGATCTATTTGTCCTTCGCATTGATATGCGCACAAAAAATAGTGAAACATTTTTGATAGAGAGAGAGTACCCGTTGGAGCTTTCTTATTTTGAAGTGGTAGGAAATACATTGGTGTTTGGTGGCATATCAAACAAGCTTCCGGCTATAGTAATCTACGAATTTGGGTATATCACGCCCAAAGTATTGCAGGGGCTGTTTAACGAAAAAACTCAAATTTTACAAATTGAAATTGATGATGATTTAAAAATTATAAACGTTCTGGTAAGTTTTAAAACCAAAGACAACAGAAAGTCTTTATCTCTAAAATCATATGGTGAAACAGGAGAACTAATTAAAAATATAAGCTTGCAGCCTTCTGATGAGCACAGTTTATTATTTGGTAAAACTGTTAAGTTAGATAGAAAAGCAGAATTAATAGTCGGCACTTATGCCAGAAAAAGATCTGACATGTCAAGAGGCATTTTTCTGGCCAAAATTTCTGAAGAAGGAGATCAGGTAATTAATTATTATAACTATGCAGATCTGAAGAATTTTTTTAGCTATATGAAAGCTCGCAAGCAAAAAAGAATTGAAGAGCGAATAAAAAGAAGAAAAGTAAAAGGGAAAAAAAATAAATATAGCTATCGGTTGCTGGTGCATGAAGTTGTTGAGCGAGATGGAAAATTTATCATGGTCGGAGAGGCATTCTATCCCAAATATTCTCAGGCATCATATTACGGCGGAATCGGCTATTATGGTAATAGCTATGGTTCAGCATTTGATGGATATAAATATACCCACGCTGTAGTTTTGGGATTCGACCGTAGGGGCAGATTGCTTTGGGACAACAGTTTCGAGATAAATGATGTGGAAAGTTACACCCTCGATCAATTTGTGCATATTTCTATGAACGAAAAAGAAATTGCACTTATTTATATGTTCGAAGATGAAATTAGAACAAAAAATATTGAAGGAAATGAAGTAATAGAGGGTAAAACATTTGATGAGTTAAAATTATCATTTGAAAATGATGAATTGAGCAAAAACGAGGATATTTATGGTAGACTGGAAGAATGGTATGACGGAAATCTATTTGTTTATGGTGTCCATAAAATTAAAAACATGAAAGATGAAGGCGTGAGACTTAATCGTAAAGTATTTTTTATAAACAAAATCAGATATCAATAGCCCACTTTTTTTAATAGAAAGTATAGCTTTCACCACATCACAATATCTGGATTAAATGAATCTGTTTCGAAAAAGAATAGTATAAAATGTTTTGAAGTCCATTATATTCAAAAAATATTTTTAAGTCCTCAAAGAAAACTTAAGATTTAAACTGTGTTTTTTTATCTTTGCGGCTGTAAATAGTATGCAAAAGAAACTTATACTAGATCAAAATCTTCTCGACATTACAATTAGCAGGCTTTGCTACCAGCTAATTGAAAACCATGATAATTTTTCAAATTCTGCCATATTAGGGCTACAGCCCAGAGGACGCCTTTTTGCGGATCGTATTAAATCTAAACTTGAAAATCTTCTTAAGGGAAAAGTTGATATAGGATATCTCGACACTACATTTCATAGAGATGATTTCAGACAAAGAGAAACTCCCAAAAAGGCTAATGAAACAAATATCCAATTTTTGATAGAGGATAAAAATATCGTATTGGTTGATGATGTGCTCTATACTGGTAGAAGTGTAAGAGCGGCTTTAGATGCAATGATTTCTTTTGGAAGACCTCGTAGTGTAGAACTTTTAGTATTAGTAGATAGAAAATACAATAGAGATTTACCAATTCAGCCAAATTATATTGGAAGGTCGGTTAATACCATGCAGTCGCAGAGGGTGATGGTTGAATGGCAGGAACAAGGAAATGAGCATGATAGCATTTGGTTGTTCAATAAAACAGATAAAAAATGACTCAACTTAGCGTACCCAATTTATTAGGCACTCAGGACCTCACGCTAGATGATTTTCATTTAATTTTTGAAACCGCAAAAAACTTTAAAGAGGTAATAAACAGACCAATAAAAAAGGTCCCCTCCTTGCGTGACATCACCATTGCAAATGTTTTTTTTGAAAATTCGACCAGAACCAGAATATCTTTTGAACTGGCTGAAAAACGACTTTCTGCTGACATTGTCAATTTCTCATCATCCCAGAGTTCAGTAAAAAAAGGGGAGACACTTTTGGATACAATTAATAATATATTGGCTATGAAAGTGGATATGATCGTAATGCGACATGCCAGTCCGGGAGCGCCGCATTTTCTTTCAAAACACATCAATGCAAAAATAATAAATGCTGGAGATGGAACACATGAGCATCCTACACAAGCGTTGCTTGATACATTTTCTATAGGTACTAAGTACAAATCTTTTGAAGGATTGAAAGTATCAATCGTTGGGGATATCCTTCATTCAAGAGTTGCACTATCAAATATTTTTGCACTCAAAAAACTAGGCGCTGAGGTGATGGTTTGTGGCCCAAATACATTATTACCAAAATATATTGGCTCCTTGGGTGTAAAAGTAGAGTTGGATGTTTTCAAAGCTTTGCAATGGTGTGACGTTGCCAATGTGCTCAGAGTCCAACTCGAAAGACAGCAAATCAAGTATTTCCCATCATTGAGAGAGTATTCAATATATTATGGAATAAACAAAAAAATGCTCGATCGCCTGGACAAAGAAATCACTATCATGCATCCGGGACCAATAAATCGTGGTGTAGAATTAAATAGTGATGTAGCAGATTCAGAACATTCCATTATTCTGGATCAGGTTGAAAATGGTGTAGCTATCCGAATGGCAGTATTATATTTATTAGCTGGGGCCAAGAGTGATGTTTAGCCGAAGTCTTACTACCTAAAATCTTGCCGCAAAAAGCAGGTTGAGATCTCTGTATTTCAAACCTATCTTTTCACCAATCATGGCATTTGAAAGCATCCCTTTGTAAGTATATACTCCCGGCATAAACCACTTGTGTGAATATATCATTTCTTCCAGACTTCCTGATTTCGAAATCTCCAACAGCATAGGTGTAAAAATATTACTTAAGGCTGTAGTGGCTGTTCTGGCGACTCTGGAAGCTATATTTGGAACACAATAGTGTATCACCCCATGCTTGGTGAAAACTGGTTTTTGATGAGTGGTGATACGTGAAGTTTCAAAACAACCGCCCTGGTCAATACTAACATCTATGACTACAGATCCCTGTTTCATTTGAGAGATAATTTCTTCTGTAACTAAATATCGAATACGTCCCTTTTCAACTCGCAGTGCTCCAATTACTACATCTGCATTTTTTATTGATGCATCGATTGTTGTGGGCTCGAAAGTGCAAGTGGATACTTGGTGGCCAAGCAGGTGCTTTATCCGTCTTAATTTATATAAATGATTATCAAATATTTGAAAATCAACACCTAACCCAAGAGCAGTTCTGGCAGCAAACTCCCCCACTGTTCCTGCACCAAGAATTACAACTTTTGTCGGTGTGACACCGGTGATACCTCCAAGAATTATTCCTTTGCCATTGTGCACATTACTTAAATATTCCGCAGCAATGAGCATTACAGTATTTCCGGCTATTTCACTCATTGCCCTTACTACAGGTATTCCTCCAACCTTGTCTTCAATCAGTTCATAACCAATAGCTGTAATTCGTCTTGAATTGAGCTTTTCAAAATATGATTTATTCAGATTTCCTAATTGAAGAGCCGACAAAATAGTTTTACCTGGTTTCATAAGATCTATTTCTTCGAATGTAGGAGATTCTACTTTTATAACTATATCGGCCTCAAAAAGCTCTTTATGAGTATAGGCAATTTTTGCTCCTGCATCACTATATTCTATATCTGAAAATTTTGAAGGATTTCCAGCACCAGACTCTACCCATACTTTATGCCCATTTTTCACAATCAGCTTTACGCTATTTGGCGTTAATGGCGCTCTTTTTTCTTGCCTACTCATTTCTTTGGGCATGCCAATAAATAGAGATTTCTTGGCTTTCTTTATCTCAAGTAAAGCTTCCTGGGGATAAAGTTGACTTTCTTTTGCCAGCTCTGTAAAACCAGACTTTGAGCTATCTACCATGGTGGGTTATTTTTAATTCTCTACTCGTTTGTGTTATTGTATAAATTTCAATTTTCAAATGCCTTTCTGGCAGAAGTGATGGAATTTTCTGTGGCCATTCGATAAGACAGAGTTGCTTTGAATCAAAATACTCGTCAACACCAATGTCCATAACCTCAATTTCATTTTTTATCCGGTAAAAATCAAAATGATAAACTATATCATACAAAAAATTATTTGACTTTTGTGTTGCACTAGCATATTCGTTAACAATGCTAAAAGTTGGGCTATGTACATTGTCCTCTATGTTTAATCGTCTGGCAATCGCTTTGATCAAGGTAGTCTTGCCAGCACCCATTTCACCATAAAATGCCCATATATTTTGATCTACTGAAAAGTCTATAATTGCTTGAGCTGTCTTTTCCAGGTCTTTTTCAGATTCAACAATCAACTGCACGATTTTATGAATTATCTGTTTTTTGAAGTTAGTGAAATAATGGGAATAATCATTTCTTCTAATGATAATCCACCATGTTGAAAAGTATCTATATAGTATTTTACGTAGTAATTGTAATTGTTAGGATAAGCAAAAAAGTAATCTTCACTGGCGAAAACATAAGTTGATGACACATTAAGTTTCGGTAAAAATATATTATCAGGATTGCGAACAACAAATGCTTTGTCATTTTTAAACGATAAATTTTTACCCAATTTAAATCTCAGGTTTGTATTGGTGTTTCTATCACCCACAATTTTGAATGGTTTTTTCACCCTAATGGTGCCATGGTCTGTTGTGAGAATTACTTTGGCATTTATGTTGGATATTTTCTTTAATATACCCAATAGTGGGGAATGAGAAAACCATGATTTGGTCAATGACCGATATGCTCCTTCATTCGGCGCCAATTCTCTGATTACCTCCATTTCAGTACGGGCATGCGAAAGCATATCTACAAAATTATACACAATTACATTCAGATCATTGTTGCGCAAGTTGTTAATATTTTCTACTAATGATTTTCCGAGCGCTGTATTTTTTATTTTGTTATAACTCCACTTAATATCTAACTTTTGCTTTTTAAATTGGCTCTCCAGAAATTTATCCTCGAAGTTATTTTTGCCCCCTTCCTGGTTCTCACCAACCCATAAATCCGAATGAACTTTTTCCATCTCGGAAGGCATCATTCCTGAAAAAATTGCATTCCTGGAATATGCAGTAGTAGTTGGCAAGATGGAATAATAACTCTCCTCTTTGTCGAGCGTAAATAAATCCATTACCTGCTTTTGAATTATTTTCCATTGATCGAATCGTAAATTGTCAATTACAATAAAAAATACCGGTCTTTCAGAATTTAGCTCTGGAAATACTTTTTTTCTCATGATTTCATGAGAAAGCATTGGTCTGTCACTTTCGGGATCATTGAGCCAATCCTCATAATTTTCTTTGACAAATCTCGAGAATTTTAAATTGGCTTCACTTTTTTGCATATCAAGTACTTCACTCATTTCGGTGTTTCCCGTACTTGACATTTCAAGTTCCCAGTATATCAACTTTTTATAGATATCAGCCCACTCTTCATGATTGAGATATTCATCGAAAGCCATGCCTATGTTTCGAAACTCCTGTTGGTAGTTTATTGTAGTCCGCTCAGAAACCAATCTTTTATTGTCGAGAAGTTTTTTGATAGAAAGTAATATCTGGTTTGGGTTGATAGGCTTGATGAGGTAATCAGCAATTTTTGATGCGATTGCTTCTTCCATAATATGCTCTTCTTCACTTTTTGTGATCATCACCACAGGTACATCGGCTCTTATGGTTTTTACTTGAGAAAGTGTCTCAAGGCCCGTCATTCCTGGCATATTTTCATCTAAAAATATGATGTCAAAATTATTGTTTTCTATTTCCTCGATGGCATCAGGACCACTTGTGACAGGAGTAACATCATATCCTTTTTGGGTTAGAAAAAGGATGTGTGGTTTCAGTAATTCTATTTCATCATCTGCCCATAAAATCTTGTATCTTTGCATAGTAATGTTCATTTTATATTTAACGTGCAATTAGCACTAATTTAATCAATTAAAAGATTTGAATAAGAAAAAAATTATCAATGATCCATTGTACGGATTTATTACCATTCCTAACGAACTTATTTACGATATTATTAATCATCCATATTTTCAAAGGCTCAGGAGGATAAAACAATTGGGCATGACAGATTATGTTTATCCAGGAGCATTGCACACCAGGTTTCATCATGCCTTAGGGTCCATGCATCTGATGAATGAATCATTGAATAATTTAAGATTAAAAGGAATTGAAATTTCTGACAAGGAATTTAATGCCGCATTGGTAGCAATTCTTCTTCATGATATTGGTCATTCGCCATTTTCTCATGCCCTGGAAAACGAGTTGGTCTTTGGATTGAGCCATGAGCAAATCTCTTTAATTATAATGAAGGAACTAAATCGTCAATTTGGAGGTGAGTTAGATTTGGCAATAGAAATATTTAATGGAGATTATAACAGAAAATTCTTTCACCAATTGGTATCAAGCCAGTTGGATATTGACAGGTTAGATTACCTTAACCGCGATAGTTTCTTTACTGGTGTGGTAGAAGGGACCATTGGATCAGAGCGGATTATTAAGCTACTAAATGTATATGAAGATGAGCTGGTAGTGGACGAAAAAGGCATTTATTCTGTAGAAAATTTTCTAAGTGCCCGAAGGCTTATGTATTGGCAGGTTTATATTCATAAGACAACTGTTGCAGTTGAAAAAATGCTGATACAAATTATTAGAAGAGTTAGAAATGTAAGCGATAATATTCACATTTCTCCAGAACTTGCACTATTTATCAATAATACCATTACACCTCAAATGTTAGTGGAAAATGATAATGTTTTTCGGGCATATTGTTATTTGGATGATTATGACATATTTGGAGCAATTAAGGGTTGGCTTCATAGTGAAGACATAGTGCTGCCGCAACTTTGTAAGATGCTTTTGGAAAGAAATCTATTTAATGTCCGGCTTTCCGAAACATTAATTGACAAAAATATTTTAAGCAAACTTAACAAGGATGTAAAACAATCTTATGGAATTGAAGACAATCTTATCCAACATTTTGTTGTTCAGGGAACTAAAAGCAACTCGGCATATATCGGTGGCGGGCAAAAAATTAAAATGATTACAAAATCAGGAAATATTGTTGATATCGCCAATGCGGCAGACTTACCAAATATAAAAGCAATGCGTAAAATTGTAAAAAAATTTTACCTATGCTGGCCGAAAAACATATCTTTGCCCCATAGTTAATAGCACCTAAACCAGTCTCGCAACAATTTCTATCTTTTCAATATTATCATATGGAATTTACCATTAATCAAATCGCTTTCATTCTGCAGGGTAAAGTAGAGGGTGATGGGGAAGAAAAAGTGAAAACCATCAGCAAAATCCAGGATGGGAAAAAGGGAACAATTACTTTTCTGTCTAACCCAAAATATGAGGAATACATTTATTCAACCGAGGCATCAGCCGTAATAGTAAAATCAGATTTCGTTCCTGAACAATCAGTTCAAGCAACCCTCATCAGAGTTGAAGACCCATATATTGGTTTTACAAGATTACTTGAGGAATATGATAAGTTGAGAAGTTATAGTAAAAAAGGAGTTGAAGATCCCTCTTACATTTCTTCAAATACAAAAGTAGGTGAAGATATATACAGAGGTGCATTTTCATATATTGGCTCCAACGTTAAGATTGGGAACAATGTTAAAATACATCCGCATACCTATATTGGTGAAAATGTTCAAATTGGAAATAATTGTATTTTTTACTCTGGAGCTAAAATATATGCTGAGACTATCATCGGAGATAATTGCATAATTCATTCGGGTGCAGTGATAGGAAGTGATGGTTTTGGGTTTGCGCCTCAAGCAGATGATACCTATAAAAAAATTCCTCAATTAGGAAATGTAGTCATCCGTAACAATGTAGAAATCGGAGCAAATACAGTGGTAGATTGTGCCACCTTAGGGAGTACAATTATTGATGAAGGAGTCAAACTCGACAATCTTGTACAGATTGCCCATAATGTTGAAATTGGAGCCAATACAGTAATTGCCTCTCAGAGCGGTATTTCAGGCTCTTCAAAATTTGGGAGAAATTGTGTTGTTGCAGGTCAGGTAGGAGTTGTTGGGCATGTTGAAATTGGAGACCGCGTGACCCTTGCTGCTAAAACAGGATTGTCGAAATCCGTCAAAAAAGAAGGGTCTATAAAATTTGGATATCCAGCCATGGATCATAGAGATTATCTTAAGAGTCATGCCATATTTCGCAATCTCCCAGAATTAAGGGAAAGGGTTAACGAACTTGAAAAAAAAGTAGTAAATTTGCCCGCTAATTAACAATTAGTGCATGTATTTAAAACAACACACTATTAAGAAACCTGTAACTTTGAGCGGAGTTGGCCTTCATACAGGGGTTAATGTACAAATGACTTTCTTGCCGGCAAAATCAAATTTTGGCTTCAAATTTCAACGAATTGATCTGGAAGGACAGCCAATTGTTGATGCGGATGTTGATAATGTTGTTGACCTTTCCAGAGGAACAACTATTGAACAAAATGGAGCCAGAATTAACACCGTAGAGCATACCATGGCTGCGCTTGTCGGTATGGAAATAGACAATATTCTCATACAACTTGATGGACCGGAACCTCCAATTATGGACGGAAGTTCAAGAATGTTTATTGATGCTTTGGAAGATGCAGGTCTTGAAGAACAAAACGCATTAAGAAATTTCTTTACAGTGCCAGAAAGCATTTCTTACAGAGATGATGCCAGAGATGTAGAGATTGCTGCATTGCCATTGGATGACTATCGGGTCACTGTAATGATAGATTATAAATCTCCAGTGTTAGGAAGTCAACATGCTTCTATTACGGATATCTCTCAATTCAAAAAAGAAATATCCTCGGCAAGAACTTTTTGTTTTCTACATGAATTGGAGATGTTATACAAAAACAATCTGATCAAAGGAGGAGATCTTGACAATGCCATAGTGGTGGTTGATCGCGTTGTGAAAAAAGGTGAACTTGATTACTTGGCCAAATTATTTAATAAACCCAAGGTTATTGTAAAAGAAGAGGGGATATTAAATAATGTAGAGTTGCGACATAGCAATGAACCAGCCCGGCATAAGCTTCTTGATGTGATGGGAGATTTGGCGTTGGCGGGAAGACCATTAAAGGCTCAAATTCTTGCAGCAAGACCAGGCCATGCAGCAAATGTTGGATTTGCTAAGAAATTAAAGCGAATGATGGAAAAATATGATCATCCAAGCATTCCAAATTACGATCCAAATTTACCTCCAGTATATGATATCAATAAGATAAAAGACATTTTACCTCATACCTATCCTTTTTTACTTATTGATAAAGTTATTCACATAGATGATAAAACAGTAGCCGGAGTGAAGAACGTGACCTACAATGAGCAGTTTTTTCAAGGTCATTTCCCAGGAAATCCCGTAATGCCTGGAGTGCTAATAGTTGAGTCTATGGCTCAGATAGGAGGAATATTTGTTTTGAATACCGTTCCGGATCCACAAAATTATTGGACATATTTTTTAAAAATAGAAGATTGCAAATTCAGGAGACCGGTGTCACCAGGTGATACAATGATCATAAGATGCGACCTTTTAGAACCCATAAAAAGAGGTATTGCTAAAATGCGTGGACGTGCTTTTGTCGGCGATAACCTTGTTACTGAAAGTACAATGATTGCCAGTATTGTTAAAAAGAGTCAATGAATCAGCCGTTAGCCTATATACATCCTGAAGCAAAAATTGCAGATAATGTAGTAATAGAACCATTTGCCACTATCCACAAAGACGTGGAAATTGATAGAGGAACTTGGATAGGATCCAATGTGACCGTTATGGAAGGGGCAAGAATAGGGAAAAATTGTAAAATATTTCCAGGAGCCGTGATCTCTGGAATACCGCAAGACAGGAAATTTACAGGAGAAAAAACCACAGCTGTTATTGGCGATAACACCGTGATCCGAGAGTATGTGACCATCAATAGAGGGACAATCGATAAGCACAAAACCAGCGTAGGAAAAAATTGCTTGATATTGGCTTATGTACATATCGCTCATGATTGTAAAATTGGTAACTATGCCACATTGGTCAATTCTGTTCAACTTGCCGGTCATATAATTATCGATGATTTTGCAACAATAGGAGGTGCTACTGCAATACACCAATTTGTAAAAATTGGAGCACATGCCATGGTTGCTGGAGGATCATTGGTCAGGAAGGATGTTCCTCCATATGTAACAGCGGCAAGAGAACCTTTGGGCTATGCCGGAATAAATTCAATAGGATTAAGAAGACGGGGATTTTCAAATGAAAAGATTAATGAAATTCAGGAAATATATCGTCGAATTTATCTGAAAGGCATGAATAACTCCAAAGCGCTAGATGCCATTCAAATGGAAATGCAAAGTTCCAAAGAGCGTGATGAAATCCTCAACTTTATCAGAAACTCAGATCGTGGAGTAATGAAAGGGTACAACAATAAACTATGATCTGACAAATTTTTATTGAATGGAAATTCAACTTGAAAATGTTGCTAAAAGATTCAATAAAGAATGGATTTTTAAAAACTTAAATCTCTCTATTTCTCATACCAATGCTATTGGAATTACAGGTCCAAATGGTAGTGGAAAATCTACACTTCTTCAAATAATTGCAGGCAATTTATTACAATCAAAAGGTAAAATAACCTATAAACTCCAAGATGATATTATAGAATCTGAGCATATATATAAGCATCTCTCTTTTGTTGCCCCAGCCATGAGTCTTCCTGAAAATTTTACTCTTGGAGAATTTATATCATTTCATTTTAAATTTAAGAAATTAAAAGAAGGATATCATAATAATGACCTTCCTGCAATTTTTAATCTAAATAGTGCCAAAGATAAATTCATCAAAAACTTTTCTACCGGCATGAAGCAAAGGCTTAAACTAGGCATCGCATTTTATGCAGATTCGTCTTTGTTGTTGCTTGATGAACCTTCTTCTAATCTTGATAGCAAAGGATTTGAATGGTATTTAAAAGAAATGGACAAAGTTTTAGAAGAAAAATTGATATTTGTATGTTCTAATAGGAAAGAAGAATATAATTTTTGCAATAAATTTATCAACATTCTTGATTACAAGAATTAATTGTTCTCTTAAATAACATCGGATAAGAAAATCAGTTATAGTATTAACAAATTAGTAAGCATATGAGATATTTTAGTACAATACTTTCTATAATTTTTGTATTTGCATTATTAAATCTTTTTAGCTGTGGAAAAAGTGTTGCCCCTTCATTGAACTTACAACAAAAGGCTGCTAAAATTCTTGGCGAAGGGAGTCCCTGGGGAGGAACAGGAAATGTAGAGGTTCTGGCAAGTCCTTCGGGTGTTGATCCTTCGGAACTCGATGGACTTCAAGTGATATTTAATACCTCAGGTGAAGAAGACTGGGCTCCAACATTTTTTGAAACATCCGGAGCTGATGAGTTTTTATCAACCAATAATGCCACCTGGATTTGGACAGGTTCTGGGACAGATAACATTTCGTTGAGTGAAACATCTGCCGCAGAGCTGACAAGTGTTGTTGTTGATGAAGAAACAGTTACTTTTTCTTTTGAGGTAAATGTTTCTAATAACGGAGGCAGAATTTCTGGAATTGAGGGAGCTTACACAGTTAGGTTAAAATAGTACAATCCGCATTAATTGAAAGAAGAATTTTACAAACTAACTAACACGACTACTGTACTCCTTAACCTCATCAATAAAGCACTTTACCTTATCAGGATCCATGTCAGGATATACACCATGACCGAGATTAGCAATGTGTTTAGTATTACCAAATAGATCAATCATTCTTCTGGTCTTAGCTTTAATTGTTCCAATATCCGAATATAAAACTGCTGGGTCTAAGTTGCCCTGAAGTGTTTTATCTTGTCCAACAAGTATTCTTGATTCCTTTATATCCATATTCCAATCCAAACCAACAACATCACAATTGATATTGCCAATTGATTTTCTGGATGCATAGGCACCTTTTGCAAATACAATAACCGGTACATCCTTGATGGCCTCAACTATTTTAGAAATATATTTTAACGAAAAGTTATCATATTGTCCAGCAGGAAGTATCCCGGCCCATGAATCAAATATCTGAACAATGTCAGCACCCGCGGAAATTTGACTTTTAAAATAGTTAATAGTGCTATCTGTAATTTTATTTAAAAGTTGATGAGAAAGTGTTGGATTTGTGTATAGCATTTTGCGAGCCAAAGAAAAAGTTTTACTACCCTTGCCTTCAATCATATAACAAAATATTGTCCAGGGTGCACCTGCAAATCCAATCAACGGAACTCTGCCATTCAATTCTTTTTTAGTTTCTTTTATTGCTTCTATTACGTAACCAAGGCTATCTTCATCAGCAATTTTCAGCTTATTGAAGTCAGCTTGACTTCTTATAGTATTAGGAAAAAAAGGTCCTTTACCTTCCTCCATAGTATATGGAAATCCCATCGCTTCGGGAATAACCAGAATATCCGAAAAAATAATTGCGGCATCAACACCAAGAATATCTACTGGTTGGATGGTAACTTCAGCAGCCAACTCCGGAGTTTGAACCAATTCAATAAACCCAGAAAGCCTTCCCCTTACTTTTCTGTATTCTTTTAATATCCTTCCTGCTTGTCGCATTACCCACACAGGTGTTCTTTCTGTTTTTTCACCTTTAGCAGCTCGTATTAGTAAATTGTTTTTTAAATCCATTAAAAAATCATTATTTGTCAATAGGACAAGGCAAAACTAAAGTATTATGTTTTATTTTAAAGATAAATTATTCAAACCTTTAATTACTTACTCGACATGATCAAAACAATAATTTATTCTGAGGAAGCTCCTTCCCCAATTGGACCTTATAGCCAGGCAATTAAGGTTGGAAATACGATATATGTTTCCGGCCAAATACCTATTGACATCAAATCAGGAATGATTACGTCGGATATTAGCGATGCAACTGATCTTGTCATGAAGTACATTGGATCAATATTGAGCAAAGCGGAAATGGGATACAAAAATGTAGTCAAATGCAGTATTTTTGTTACAAATATGAATGACTTCCCCAAAGTAAACACTACCTACCAAAGGTATTTTCAAGAAGATCCACCAGCGCGGGAAACTGTTGAAGTTGCCTCATTACCCAAAGGAGTCAAGGTAGAGATTTCGTGTATAGCCGTAGGATAAATGATTTCGTTTTTCCCGCAAATCAAAGAGACAAGAACAATATCACTGGATAAAACTGTATTAGAAAAAAAGCTTCAAAAACATATTTATTCTTTTGAAAGCGGTCAATCTTTTAACTATTCAAAAGATCATTATTTCAATGGTATAATAAGTAGTGGAGGTTTTACTATCTCTCAACAGCTTAAAATACCCAGCAAGTTTACTCCTATCATTAAAGGTGATTATGTAAAATCGGGTGAAAATATTTTACTCAATTTGACATTTGAGCTTCCGCAAGAATCAAAAAAAAGATTATTAATCTGGACAGCACTTACATTTTTATTTAGCCTGTATTTTTCATTGCTATATTTTGCATGGCTTTATGGAGCCATCTGTTTTGGGATTTGTTTGGTCAATTATATTTTAAGTATTGAGAATTTTAAGGCTCAGGCTAAAAAAAGTAACCGGATGCTAAATATGATGCTTTCTTAACTTAACCCGGACAAGAAATGATAAATCTTTTAGCCTAAAATAGTTCGATAGATCCAGGTGAAAAAATTATTTGCTTTATTGATATCATTCAATAATTATTTCCTCAATTATTCCAGATAAAGCATATCAGCATTATATACCTTTGTATAAATATTGAAATCTACTTGTTTCGTGCTCAAGGCAGATAGGGCAGAATCAAATCTGGAAAATGGTTTCGGTTGATTGAAGGACAGATTCAAAGTAAAATTAAATGAAAACAGACCAAACCTTGGATTATTAATGATTTAAAAAATGGATCTCATTAAAATCTGCAATTTGATATGTTTTCGCAAAAAAATAACGGATGAAAAGAGAAGTTAGGGTAAGATTTGCTCCCAGCCCAACAGGAGCGCTTCATATTGGAGGTGTGAGAACTGCACTTTACAATTACATATTTGCAAAAAAAAACAAAGGAAAATTCATACTTCGATTTGAAGATACAGATCAAGCAAGATTTGTACAAGGCGCTGAAAATTATATAAATGAAACTTTTGAATGGTTGAGTATTGCACCTGATGAAGGTGTGAACTATGGTGGAAATTTTGGACCATATAAACAATCTGAGAGAAAAGATTTGTATAAAAAATATGCACAACAGCTGATTGATGAGGATAAAGCTTACTATGCCTTTGACACTCCGGATGAGTTAGATGCTATGCGCAAGAGACTGAAAGAGGCTAAAGCTGATAACCAGGTTTATGACAGTTTGTCTCGAGAAACTATGAGAAATTCACTCACCATCGATCAAACTGAAACGGATAAATTGTTGGATGATAGAGCACCTTTTGTGATTCGCTTAAAAGTAGATCGAGATCAGGATGTAAGTCTTGTTGATATGATAAGGGGAGATGTAAAAGTAAGTTCCAATAATATTGATGATAAGGTATTGATGAAATCTGATGGTATGCCTACTTATCATCTGGCAAATGTTGTTGATGACCACCTGATGGAAATATCGCATGTAATTCGTGGAGAAGAATGGTTGCCAAGCGCCCCACTGCATGTGTTATTGTATCAGTATTTTGGCTGGCAAGATTCGATGCCTCAGTTTGCTCACCTGCCTCTTTTGCTCAAGCCAGATGGTAATGGGAAACTGAGTAAAAGAGATGCTGATAAGCATGGCTACCCAGTTTTTCCTTTAGATTGGATCGATCCAAAAACTCTTGAATTATCCATGGGTTTTAGAGAGAAAGGGTATTTGCCGGAAGCACTTACAAACTTTTTAGCAATGCTGGGTTGGAACCCAGGAACTGAGCAAGAATTATTTACGCTTGACGAATTGATAGAAATTTTTTCTGTTGAAAGAATCAATAAATCAGGAGCGAAATTTGACATTGAAAAAGGGAAATGGTTCAATCAGCAATACCTAAAAAATATTGATAATGATAAACTGGCTGTTGGGCTACTCGATTTATTAAAAGAAAAAAATATTGATTGCTCTCGTGAAAATGCAAGTTCTATTTGTGGTTTGCTCAAAGAACGAGTGACCTTTCCATGGGAATTTTGGAGCAATGGTCAATATTTCTTTTTTGGACCGGAAGAATATGATAGGAAGGTCATCAAAAAGAAATGGAATGATGAGGTAAAATTGATTCTTGGAGAATACAAAAATGCACTTGATGATGTTGATCATTTGTCGCATGAATCGGCATTACAAATTTTAAACATAGTTCTGGAAAAGAATGGGATTGGTTTGGGAAGAGTGATGCAAGCACTGCGTGTGGTTATTACCGGTTTGGGTGGGGGACCTGATCTAATGAAAATTATGGAACTAATTGGTAGAGAAGAGGTAGTGAATAGAATTGAAAAAGCATTGTCTACAATTCAAAAATAGTGGCAAAAAAGAAGAAAAGTAAGATCGCAAAAAAGCCTAATGTCAGTGAAGAACTCAAAGGATTGGATTTTACCATCAATACTCTTGGTAAAATAAAATCTACCTATGATATTGATAAAATCAACGATTTTCTCAATTCCCGTGTTGAAGACAAAAAGTTAAGGGAAAAGAAAAATTCAGAAGAAGGCCTCAGCAAGGATAAAGATTCTTGAAATAGAAAAATATTTGGGTTGACAATTTCAATTTTTTAGTAAAAAGTAAAGGCTGAAGATCCCATCTATGGCAATACACAATTTCAATCTTCTATTCTTCAGCCTTACTTTATTTATTTTGATGCAGTTCCAGAAGGAAAGGAACCCAAGTTTTGATTCATGTCGTAAGTAAAATGATCCTTGGCCATATCAGGAATTGCTCCAACAAGTGGCTTAAGTAGGAATGGCGTATCACTATTATCCGGATCTGGCTCTATACTGATCACTGCAGTTCCTCCGCTAATATCCGTTGGAAAATTAAGCTGTCCAGGTGCATTCATTAAATAATCTTCACCAGGGAATGGAGGTCCAGGGAACATATCACTACTAAATGGGTCGGTCTCATCTTTGGTATCAACAGCAGTAAATTTTCCACTTGTTACAGGAACGCCTTCAATTACCGTCCAGCCTTCATATTTCCAACCGTTTGGCAATGTTGGGAGCGCTAGTCCTACCCCAGGCATTCCATTAGTAATGGCCAAAAACCAAATACCGCTATTTTCATTTGTCATGGCATCATTTGTTGGAGTGGCCAAAATATACTTGCCTTCAGCAGAGCTAAAATTATCTCCAAGAGCGGCTTCATGTCCAACCGAAAGGCTGGCACTGTTGCTACTGAAATCTCCCGCCAAAATATGCACATCACTGGGTCCGGCATCACTATCTGGAACGGGTTCTATTGTCAGTACAAATGTTGAAGCGCTCTCAAGATCTGTGGCATTTACAGTAAAAGATGTCTTTGACATATTGCCATTGGCATCGACACTAAAAGTGCCCGAGCTCACAGGTGCACTATTTACAATAAGCCATCCTTCATAAATGGAACTACTGCCTAAATCTTCCAATCCGGAAATATTTAGCGTCAGGTTAGAATTTGGGTTTGAATCTTCATCATCATTGCAAGCTGTAAATATTAGAATGAATAACAATGTTGAGATTGTGAATAAATTTTTCATGAGTTTTTAATTTAGTTTTTATTGATATTGCAATTCAACTAAAGAAAAATCACCCTCCTCTCACGGAAATGTCACAAAAGTATCACGGATTCAATTATTGGTTTTTTTTAGACTTTTTCATAGTTCGTAACTCATACATTTTCAGAAACATATGTCCTAAAGGAATATTTTTGAAGCTAATTTTACTAAAGCGATGGAATGTCTTGAAGGAGACATTGAAATTTTGATCAATCAAACTACCAATGTCTCATTCAAGTTAATTTGGGAAAGTCAATTCGCATAAAACAATAATTTGTCTTCAAATGTTCTTTATTGGGTCTTTGGCAATAATTTCTAATATATTATAAGATGCAAATATTTATATGCACTTTGAATTGAGGTATTTGAAGACTTAATTAATCATACCTCCAAATTTTATTGCCAATTAATAGTGGCTGTGATCATTTTGTGATACTTAATTTATTCATTTGTTATAAAATTATCTTATTATGAATAAAGTACTTGTAATTGAAGACGATCCTGAGATAGTCGATCTGCTTGAAATTCACTTAAAAGATTTGTCCTGCGATTTAATCAAAACCTATACCGGTGAGGAAGGATTGCAGGCAGTAAAAAGCACTCCGTTTGATTTAGTAATCCTAGATATTATGCTTCCCGGAATCGATGGACTGGAAGTTTGTAGAAGAATTAGGAATGAAAAAATCAATGTTCCTGTGA
>CAYREN010000033.1:0-9928 GCA_964423255.1 uncultured Roseivirgaceae bacterium
TGGCGAATCTGTGCCATGTTATTTTTTGCGACTACCATCAATTATCTAGACCGCCATGTAATCAGTATTTTGGCTCCTGAGTTGCAATCAAAATATGGTTGGTCAGAATTGGATTATGGATATATTGTAACCGCATTTCAGGCAGCTTATGGCATTGGGGTAATCATAACAGGCCATTTGGTAGATAAATTTGGTACAAGGATCATTTTTTCTATAGCCATAGCTGTTTGGAGTTTCGCCGGAATGGCCCATGCATTAGCTCGAAGCGCTTTCAGTTTTGGCATTGCCAGATTTATGTTGGGTTTAGGCGAATCAGCCAATTTCCCTGCTTCTATAAAAACCGTAGCGGAATGGTTTCCAAAAAAAGAAAGGGCATTGGCCACCGGTATTTTCAACGCGGGTTCAAATATTGGCGCTATTATTTCACCATTAATAGTTCCCTGGATTGCGATAAATTATGGCTGGCAATTGGCATTTATACTTACAGGAGGAATCGGTTTTGTCTGGTTAATTGCTTGGCTTTTTACTTATCGAAAGCCTGAGCATCATCCAAGAGTTAGCAAAAAGGAACTTAAATACATCGAATCAGACAATGATACAGATATCATACAAAAGTTAAGTTGGGGTCAAGTGATTTTTCGCAAAGAAGTGATGGTAATTTGTTTTGCCAGATTTTTAACTGATCCGGTTTGGTGGTTCTTACTTTACTGGTTACCCAAATTTTTATACAACAATCATGGGATTACCCTAACTGATATAGGATTGCCGCTTATTGCGATCTATTTATTTGCCGATTTTGGAAGTATTGCAGGCGGCTGGATGTCATCACGATTTATGAATAATGGCATGTCACTTGATAAAGCTCGAAAATTGGCCATGTTGATTTGCGCCGCCTGCGTTGTGCCTATCATTTTTGCTTCTCAAACATCCAACTTGTGGCTTAGCGTTGCTTTGATAAGTTTGGCTACGGCATCGCACTGTGGTTGGATGGCAAATATGTTTACACTTATGTCTGATATATTTCCTAAAAAAGCTGTGGCATCCGTAGTAGGCGTTTCTACTTTCTCAGCTGTGATCGGTAGTATGTTTGTCGCAACAAGTGTGGGATTTATTTTGGAAACCACTGGGAGTTATTTCCTCATATTCACAATTGCAGGAGTTATGTATCTATTGGCATGGATTGTTATTAAAATAGGTATTCCTCATATAGAACCCGTAACATTCAAAGAATAATAATTTATGAAGACATTTATCTCACTAAATGAAGAGGACAAATGGAATTACAATAAAGATGGATTTGTCATCAAAAAGTCTATGTATTCCAAAGAAGAAATTGATCACCTTTTTAGTGTTGCTAAAAATGACAAGGTGATACAAAACCATACCTATGGGCGTAAAGACCAAGAGGGCAATACGACTAATCTGGCTTTGTGGTACACGCTTAAGGATGATATCTATAGCGCATTTGCGCGATCAGAAAGGATGGTGAGTGGAGTGGAGTTATTGCTTGAAGGTAGGCCATGTCATTTTCATACAAAATTGATGCAAAAAGAGCCTAAAACAGGGGAAGCCTGGGAGTGGCATCAAGACTATGGATATTGGTATCATGATGGCTTTCTCTATCCGGATATGATGAGCGTAATGATTGCATTAACTGCTGCTAACAGAGAAAATGGTTGCTTGCAAGTACTTAGGAGTTCTCATTTAATTGGACGCATAGAGCATGGTATGTCGGGCGATCAGAAAGGAGCAGATATGACCATTGTAAATGAAGCATCAAAAAGATTGGAATTATTATATGTAGAGTTAGAGCCTGGCGACACACTATTTTTTCATGGTAATTTATTGCACCGCTCCGATAAAAATAGCAGTAATTACCCAAGATGGTCAATGATTTCAACTTTTAACAAAATAGATAATTGGCCCTATAAAGAACAAGATCCTTCATGCTATACTCCGATTGATATGATCTCTGATGACGCTATTTTATCGTCAAGAAAAAAGGGAATCTCTGAAACCTCAACTTTTAGAAGTTAGCATGATGTCAGAAATAGAGCGATTACAAAGGGCCTTACAATTTCAGGAATCAGATCGGATCCCTCTTGATTTGAGTGGTACAACTGTCACTGCCTTTTCTAAACATGCCTATAAGACGGCTATGAAATATAAAAATTTACCAGTCGATTATGACAAAGAATTAATTGATCCTATTCAGCAAATCGTTACTCCTTCCATGGAAGTAATGGATTATCTAAAAATAGATACATGTAGGATTGGTGCCAGGCGGATCATGGATTTTGAGGAAAATTTGATTGAGCAAGAAGATCATTATAGCATTATTGATCATTATCAATGTGAATGGCAAATGAAAAAGAAAGGGGACTGGTATTTTAATCAAAAAACATATCCTATTTATGAACCAGAATCTCTATCAGACGCACTGGATAAATTCAACATTTATAATATTGAAAAGTATAAAGATACCCTGAAGCGTGATATTAAAAGCCAACTTGTTGGTGTTGGGAATAGAGCTATTGTGCTTGATAGAAATTGTGCTGGATTGACTGAAATGTCTCTGAGAATTAGAGGATATGATAAATGGTTCATAGATACGGTAATAGACCCTTCAGCTGTAGAGAGATTACTTGACATACTGGTTGACCATAAAATTGCTTATTGGGAGTTACTCAATAATATTCTTGAAGAATCGGGTAGAGCTAGTGAAGTGATGGTTATGGCAGAGGCAGATGACTTGGGGACACAAACATCTTTGTTGCTGTCTCCTGATGTCTTAAGAAGTATGGTTATTCCAAAGTTAAAAAGGCTTTTTGGTTTCATGAAAAACAAATTTCCTCATGCCAAATTGCTTTTTCATTCCGATGGAGCTATAAAGGAAATTATTCCGGATTTGTTAGAAGCAGGAGTTGATATATTGAATCCGGTTCAATATTCAGCCGCTGATATGGATTTGGCGGAATTGAAGAAACTATATGGCAAAGATCTTATTTTCTGGGGAGGAGGAATAGATACACAGGAAATCCTTAATAAAGGCTCTGTACAACAAGTCGAGGACGAAGTGAAAAAAAATATCGATATATTGGCTCCAGGTGGAGGGTTTGTTTTTTCAACGATTCATAATATTCAGGCTGATGTGCCACCTCAAAACTTTTGGGCCATGTGGGAAACACTAATGGAATATGGCAAATATTAGCTTATTTCATTTGGAGAATTACAGATATTTTTTAAACCAACTAACTCCATCCGGATATACTTTGTCAATTGGAATGTCATGGTGTTTGGATGGATACCATATTATTTCTTTTGGTTCATCGGCAACCTTAAACATCAATTTACTCATCATGGGAGGAACGATGTCATCATTTTCGGCATTGATCATTAATAAAGGTCTTGGTGTGATTTTTTCTACAAAGTTGTTGGGCTCGATCATACTCAGATAGTCTTTAGTGTCATCAGAAAGTGCATCCATGCCAAACATTAAGTGCATGCCTCCACCGGCAAGGGCGATCACGGGAACTTTCACCCTTCGCTCCACTCCACAAAAGACAGTACCAATGATCCCTCCAAGACTAATGCCAAAATATCCAATACGTGAAGTATCAAGCTCTTTTCTGGTTTCTATAAAATCAACAGCTCGTCGCAAATCAAACACTGTCTGGATGATGATGTCCCTGGTCCAGTATCGGTAACCATCAGTAAAACTAAAATTATAATCATCGATTTTGCGGTCACCGTGGTTGGCAATGTCAAGCCGTAAAACGGCATATCCACTTTTTAGAAAGTAATCGTTACCTGATTCTATGTAGTCAACTGTTTTTCGATCACCAAGGCCATGCATTAATATGATCACGGGATATGGGCCAGCACTTGCTTTTGGAACGGAGAGTAGGGCAGTTACCCTTTGATTGTGTATACTGGTGAAAGTCACATAGGATAGTTTGTAGTCCGTGGAGTCCTGGAGTAAGGTCACCGAGTCTTTGAGAGGTAAGTCGTGGTCGTAATTATAATAGTTATAAACTGAAAACTCCTCTTTTGATCCACAAGAAAATATTAAAAGAAATGAGATTCCTATGAAAAATTGATAATAGAAATATTTCACTGTTGAATAAACTTATAGGAGTTCATCATCATCAAGCACAAACGTTCTAGTGCTTTTTGTATAGGTTCCACTTCCATCAGGATATTCTAAATCTATATAGAATGCTTTGAAGCCGCTTTCCGGAAAGTCAATTTCTGAATCTACTAATCCCGCTTCGTTGAAACTGAGTTCAATGGAGGTCCATTGATTATCACGGAAATCTCGATCATCTGAAACGGCACTCCAGAGATAGGTTTTAGAAATTTTGCTAGCTGTTCCTTGAACGGATATAGAAACGCCCTTGGATGTTTCATTAAAATCCCAAGAGAGTTTTAGGTAAGGTTTACCTGACAAGGTGTTCCCAAAAAATGCACTTATCGCTAGTATGGCTTTTTCACCTCCGCCAATTCCACCTAAATCATGCTCGGCATTGGGTTGGAAGTGAATGTAGTTTTCGCCGGGAATTTCATTTAAATAATTTTTAAGTGCATCGACAGGCCAATAGGGATCGTTGGTGCCAAGAATAATTAATTTTGGCATAGTGAGTTTTTCTCTATAAGAATAAGGATCAATCATGGCAACGATTTCATCACCTTGGGGAGTATTGTTGGACTGGGGAATACCAAGGTCAACATAATCCTGAATTTGCACACTATAATCTCCCCATGCTTCGAGTTGATAGTTGAGATTAACGGGCATATTGAGAATATCTATTACGGCAGGAGCTATAGCTTCAACTCGGGAATCATGAGCTCCCGTAAGCCAGGTAGTCCAGCCCCGTTTAGAGGCACCAACAACCATAAACCTAACAATATCTTGTTGAAGATTTTGTTCTGCAAACTCCTGAACAGCATCCATGGATTTTATTGCACTTTTTGTCATCGGAAATAATAGCGGCCATGAAAAATCTCCGTCAAGATTATATTGATTAAGTGTATAGGATATTAAAGCATCTTCATAGAGATTGTCGTACAATGGTTGATTGGGAGTTTGCCTTACAATTGCCACAATTGCGTTGTTTTTAAGGG
This sequence comes from uncultured Roseivirgaceae bacterium, assembly GCA_964423255.1. Classification (GTDB taxonomy): domain Bacteria; phylum Bacteroidota; class Bacteroidia; order Cytophagales; family Cyclobacteriaceae; genus JAAUQL01. The sequence goes on from CAYREN010000033.1 coordinate 5,125, forward strand.
CAAGGAGAGAAGCCACCAAAGTTTCCCCATCATTTTGCCCAGCCCATTTTGGTTCACCGTCTTTATTATCCCCTCCGGTAATCCACAACAAAGCACCATCATGCTGTACTGATGAAGGAACTATAATGGTAAGTTGGTGTGTCCAGATGTGTTCTCTCCATTTTTGCGATGTTAATTTGAGGTCGTAAGCTGTTAGGCCCAAAATATTATAGGTAGATTTTATATCCCAACTATAAGTTTTATCATCATTTTCAAGGTAGTCAACCATAGCGGTTTCAGCTGTAGTCACCTTAGGGATAGGTAGCTCTTCCTCTTCTTTTTTAGGTGAACAGAATGTTAATATAGATCCGGAAATTATAATTAATAAAAACTTGACCCACTTTAATTTTTTATAATTATTCTCAATTTTAAAATCCATAATTATTTTTTTAGATTTATGCTAAAATTATTTTAATAGCATTAAACAGCAATGCTAACTAATTATTCAAAATCTTATGCTGATATTGAATAATCCTAAACATAGAATTACTCAATTGATTTTAAATAATTTAAACACTCAATATTAGTATTGTTTTCCAGAAACAATTGGTTAGTAACCTATCTGGAAATGTAAATCATTCGTGGTAGAATTATTTAATATATACTTTATTAGCATCTGTCACAAACATTCTTGTGCTTTTTGTGTATTCGTCGCCAATTGGGTCAACATATTTCAGGTCAACGTAAAATGCTTTATATCCTGATTCAGGATAGTCAATTGCTGCTTTTACATTTTTTTTATGTTTTGCATTCAGGCTTTTTCCTTCCCATTCTTCATCCCTGAAATCTCTGTCATCAGAAGTGGCAGTCCAAACAATTGCATCCACCAGTTTGTCGGAAGTTGATGTTGCTCTTAGTTCGATATTGGAATCATTTGGCGAAATAGTCCAATTACAAATTGGATATGGCGTATTGTTAATGGTAGTTCCAAAGAATGAACTCAATGCTTGTATGGCTTGTTTTTTATCTCCAAGTCCATGACCTGCATTCGGTACGTAATGGATAAAATTTTGTCCCGGGATGCTGTCAATATAATTTTTTATTGCATCAACGGGCCAGTACTCATCGTTTGTGCCAATGAATATCATCTTGGGCATAGTTAATTTTTTTCTGTAAGAATATGGATCGACCATTGTCGTGAGAGCAGCTCCTTTTTCGGAATGAGCAGATTGTGGTATTCCTAATTTTGTGTAATCGTCGATTTGAACACTATAATCTTTCCAAACTTCAAGTTGATAGTCTAGACTGACAGGCATATTTAATACATCTATCACCATTGGAGCAATGGCTACTACCCTGGAGTCCTGAGCGCCTGTTAGCCAGGTTGTCCAACCTCGTTTTGATGCACCAGAAACTACGAAGTGATTAATGTTGGCTACTGATTCTTTTTTAGAAAATTCTTGTATAGCATCCATAGCTTTAACTACAGTTTTCACCATTGGAAAAAGTAGTGGCCAGGTATGGTCACCGTCAATTATGAAATTATGAAATGTATAGGAAATCAATTCGTCCTCACCAAGTCCATCATACAATGGTTGATTTGGAGTTTGACGAATAATTGAGACAAGGGCATTATTTTTAGCTGCAATGATCCCCATACTTTGTGTCAAATCATCTTCATGTCCACTTAAATTTGGCTCTCCCTTTTCTACACTGCCGCCGGTGATAAATAATAGTGCGCCATCATTATCAATTTTTTCTGGAACTAATACCGTCAATTGATGTTTCCATACATGTTCACGCCATTTTTGAGAAGTGAGCATAAGATCATAAGCCGTTACATTGTGGCCAATATCATAGGATTCCTTCAATTCCCATTTAAATGACATATCTCCATTGTCAAGATAACTTTGTAACGCAGTTTGTGGGGTTACGGGAATATCTTTTTTGGTGGTAAACGAAAAGATTAAAATCAATAAAGATAGGGCAATATATTGCGTCTTAAAAAGATTCATTTTTAATAATATTATTTTATAAAAGTTTATTTATTGGTTGCCTCAGGACTTTCCTGAACAAGCATTAGCGATTCCTGGATGAGAATTTCAGCAGTCATTTCTCCCAGACTTGTCTCACTTATATATTCATATCTCTCAAAACTGTTGTAATCTTCCTTAGTAATGATGTATCCAAATGCATCGTTAGTAAGGCCAAAAAGAAATGGATTATTAGTATGCATATTTCTCTTTAAATAGAAACCAATATTTGGAAGTGCTTCTCCGGGTATGGTTAAAATTTGTGCATTTCCAACATTAAGCAAGTTCAGTGTTGTTTTAATATTGTATCCATTAGTTAGCAAATTCTTCATTGGAGAATTATCAATGATCATGCGCATCAATTCAGAATCTATAGGGAATTCAATTGTTTTTGAAGCACAGTATAAATTGGGGTCAATTTGTTTTTCAGCATTTTCAACTATGGATAATGCTTGATCGGCAAGTAACTCTCCAATACGCACACATTCCTCATAATCACTTGCTTCTTCACCATTTGGTCTCCTGTTATCTGCAGTAACCATACCTCCCTGAGCACCATTCATAAATACCGCAATTCCACCTACTTTAGATTCTATTCGATCGTAAAGCGGTCCACAAACATCTGGAGAGAGAATGCCTCGACCGTTCCCGATGACTTCTGGGTGAATAGCATAATTTACCAATGTTGATATTACTTTATCTTTATTTTTTCCTTTAACACCAATGGCTTGAATCACGCCACATCTAGGGTCATACAACCTGGGCGCGTAATAGTTGTAGGCAATTTTTCCTTTTGCCTCTCCAACTGCAATTTTTAGTATAGCCGGCTCAAGATTTTCAACAGCCTCGTTTACAGCATCTGCAATTTGCTGAACACACCATCCTAGATATTTCATGTCCGCTAACACTTCTCCTTTCTCATTAGGAAAACCATAAGCATCTGGTGCACTATGAGTGTGCGTGGCGCCAATTAATATATTTTCTGGAGGAATGCCTTTGATTAATGCTCTTGATTTATCACCAAGAATTGCCGGCCATCCAAGATTGTCGATTCCCACAATGGCAACCCTTGTTTCTCCTTTTTCAAGCACCATCACTCGCACGAAAAGATCACCATTTTTTTGAGTTACAGGCTTAGGAGTTCCAACTCCTCCGGAAACAGGAAGCAATGGATCTGGAGTGATCACCCTAAGGGCAGCACCAACTTTAAAATCCTGTGCATTAATTGTGAAACTTAAAAAACAAACAATAATCGCAGCACAAATATTTAATTTTTTCATTTCTATTATTTATCGATAATTACCATACGCAAATATATAAAATATAGTATGCATGCATACTATATTTTATATATTTGTGCAACAAGTTCAATCATACTCAACAGTGATAATGTGATGTTGATTGGATTGAAATATTGATGAATCACTAGTTTTTGTTATGTTTTAGTAATTTGTCATGGTATGAAAAGATTGTATTTTAGTATTCATTAGTAGACATGATTGTTAATTACTACCTCTGAAAAATGCAGGTGTCACCCTTAAAAATTCATTAATTATTCTGCCGATTATAAAATTATTATTTATAAAAACTCAATAAATGAGAAATATTCCAATATTGATAATTGCAGTGTTACTGATTTCAGTAGTTTTAAATTGTTCCACAAAAAATGAACAGACAGTTGTTTATACTCCTGGTAGTTTTGGAGCCATTTCTAACCTGTTGTTTCCTACACCTATTCCTGATCGCATCATTTTGAATCTTACAGAAGATCCTACCCATTCTGTTGCAGTAAATTGGCGAACTGATACAACTGTTCAAAAACCCGTAGTTCAGATAGCACTTGCATCCCATGGCCCCGAATTTCTTGAAAATGTAAAAGATATTGATGCATCCACAGAATTATTGAGCCACAAATCAGAAAATGATCCATTGGTTGTAGCACACTATCACGCTGCAATTATTTCTGACTTAAAGGCTGGAGAAATATATGTTTATAGGGTAGGTTCTGTATTGGGATGGAGCGAATGGTTTCAGATTCATATGCCGGAGCCGGAAAAGAAAATTTCGTTCGTGTATTTTGGTGATGCTCAAAATAGTGTGAAGTCAATGTGGTCAAGGGTAATCAGACAATCTTATGGCTCTGCACCGAATGTAGATTTTATGCTACATGCAGGTGACTTAATAAACAGGCATGACAGAGATGAAGAATGGGGTGAATGGTTTTATGCAGGATCATTTATCCATGCCATGGTGCCAAGCGTGATGACACCCGGAAATCATGAATATAAAAACGTAGTTTTATCTCCACAGTGGAGGCCCCAATTCAATTTGCCCTTGAATGGACCAAAGGGCTTGGAAGAGACATGTTTCGAAGTTAATTATCCTAACATGAAAGTAGTGTCCTTGGATGCTGAGCAAATAGACGAATCTGAAAGTTTTAAAATTGCCCAGCGAGATTGGCTTGATTCCATTCTTACTAATAATCCTAAGAAGTGGACAGTAATAACTTTTCACTATCCAATATTTTCTACTAAGCCAAACAGAGACAATATCGAATTTCGCTCTATGTTCAAGCCAATTTTCGACAAACACAGAGTTGATATTATACTGCAGGGGCACGATCATGCTTATGGTAGAGGAATGGTAAATAATGTACCGACTGGTTATAATGTAAAGGAAAAAACATCTGGAACAATGTACGTAGTTTCCGTAAGTGGTCCAAAGCAGTATGCTGTTTCCGATGATCCATGGATGGACCGACGTGCTGGAAATACACAGCTTTTTCAGATAAT
>CAYREN010000033.1:10028-12267 GCA_964423255.1 uncultured Roseivirgaceae bacterium
ATTCGCAAAGATTTTTTAGATGCAAACTCAAATATTGTGCTTGTAGCAGCGCACAGAGCAGCACATAATCATTTCCCTGAAAATTCACTGCTGGCCATTCAGGAAGCCATTGATTTGGGTATCGATATCGTGGAACTTGATGTAAAAGTTACCAAAGATGGAGTGGCAGTTTTAATGCATGACGGAACGATTGACAGGACGACTACCGGCACAGGAAAGCCATCAGATTTCACCCTGAATGAATTAAGAGAATTCAGATTAATACATGAAAATGATACAACAAATGAGTTAATCCCTACTTTTGAAGAAGCGCTGAAATTAGTGAAGAATAAAATCATGGTCGATATTGACCTTAAAACGGATCAGCTCGATCCAATTATTGAAGCAATTAAAAAACAAGGATGCGAAGATCAGGTTTTCTTTTTTGACAATGACTACCATGCACTTCAATATGTAAAGAATTCTGATCCTGAATTTATGATGATGCCCAGGGCTTACTCTTACGAGATGGCCGATTCTGCACTGGTACTTTTTAAACCCGCAGTTATTCATATTGATTTTTCATTTTATAATGATAAAGTTGTCAAATTGATAAAGACAGGAAATGCTCGTATCTGGATTAATGCACTGGGAAAAATTGATCAAAACTTTGGAACAAAAAAAGAAGATAAAGCCATGGATGAGATATTGAAATTTGGCGCAAATATCATTCAGACTGATCAGCCAAAATTACTTTTACAAGCGTTGAAAAATAGAAATTTACATCGTTGATTATGAATACAATTAGAAAAGGATACTTAATAATTCTGTCTGTAGTTTTATTTATATCATGCGCAGGCCGACAATCTTCTGACCATAATTTATCTGTAAAAAGTGTGATGGATGAGGTGATCACAAGATTGTACAAAGAGGTCCCACCTGAAAAGTACAATACTATTGATGACGAATTTATGCTTAGTTTTCTTTCAAAAGAGGAAAAGGAGGTATTGGCTACAAAATACCAGTATTTTAAAGTTAATGTGCCTGTGACTGTTTCATTGATGCGTAATGACAAACAGCCAATATTACCATTTTGGTTAAAAGATTCAGGATTTAAAAAAACAGATGGTAAGGTTATAAATATGGTGAATGAATATGAGATCTGGCAAAAAGACTTTAAGCCAGGTTGGGTTAACTTGGGTATAAATGGTTTCGATATGCATCGGGCAGTTTATTTCATAAGCGTAGGCCCAAAAAATGCTGGAGATAAATTGAAGATTACTGATCGATATCCTGAGAAGTACAATATTACGACGATGGGAAAAGGAGCATTTACATATCACGATTGGTCAGATTTGGTGATTGATGAATTGCCAAAAGAGCTGGAAGGTCAGTCACTATTTACCACGGTAAGAGGTCGTGCCAGGGAAGCTCATGTCAAAGGCGCATTTCGAACAACTATTTTTCCTTCCTCCAATAATCCGGATCAAATTATGTTGACATGGAGTGCAGACCCCCATAATTCCATTGACATCCAATGGAGAACCAATACTTCAGTTGGTGACGGATTTGTAAAATACTGGATGAAAAATGGAGCTGATACTTCAATCATAAAAGCTGAACTTTTTATGATGGAGGATAGAATGCTTTATAACGATCGGTATATAAATAGATTTACCGCAAATCTCAAACACCTACAACCAGGATCTCAGTATAACTATATTGTTGGTTCTGCTAAAAATAACTTGTGGTCTGATGTTCGCAATTTTAAAACTGAAAAAGAAAATATAGATAAATTTTCATTTGTATGGTTTGGAGATACACATCGTTCGCCACACTGGGGAGAGATGCTACAAACCGCTTATAAAAAGCATGGGGAAACAGCATATTATATGATTGCCGGAGACGTGGTAAGTACTGGATTGTATCGTAGCGACTGGGATATGTTATTTGGCTATGCCAAAGATGTATTTTCATATACTCCTTTGATGCCAGTTCCGGGTAATCACGATCGACAAGATGGCCTGGGAGCCTGGATGTACTACGAGTTATTTGCCTTGCCAAAAAACGGGCCTGAAAAAGTGCATCCGGAAAGCACCTACGCTTTTGAATATGGAAATGCGCTGTTTCTCATGATTGATTCTACGCATCCAAATGAAGCACAAACAGACTGGATTGAAGATAAGCTTAAAAACTCCATGGCTACATGGAAATTTGTCATGTTTCATTTTCCTCCATATAATTTCGAGGAACCTTATTT
>CAYREN010000033.1:12367-19939 GCA_964423255.1 uncultured Roseivirgaceae bacterium
ATAAGGTATTAAAATATACTACTTACAATAATCATGATGAAATTGTTGATAAGTTTGTGATTGATAAATAGTTGAAATATGAATAAGCTTATTATCGGACTGTTGCTTCTCAGTTCTTGCTTATCGAAGCCAAAGCAGGTAGATCAAAAACAAGACAAAATTTGGTACAAAGGCAATACACATGTTCATACTACATTGTGTGGTCACGCCGATTCACATCCCGATACAGTGGCAACATGGTATCTGGACAGAGGGTATAATTTTCTCATTCTAAGTGAACACGAAAAATTCATCGATCCAAAGACAGTCAACCTTCCTGAGGATAGAAGAGAGGATTTTATTTTAATCCCGGGAGAGGAGGTGTCAGATCACGAAGCAATTCATACCACTGCAATGAACGTCAACCGACTGGTTCCAACACATAGATTATTGGGTCTTCCCAAACCAAAAGATAATCCATTTGAAAATTTTAAAATTTATCTAATGCAAAAGCATGTAGATTCCATTCGCGGTGCAGGAGGTATCCCAATTTTAAATCATCCAAACTGGCAATCAGGTGCTTCTGCAGCAGAGATATTGCAAGTGGAAGGTTTGAATATGATAGAACTTTACAATGGTCATCCGGATGTAAATAACTGGGGATCTGAGAAACATGCATCTATGGAAGTGAAATGGGATTCATTGCTTACTGCCGGTAAAAAGGTCTATGGAGTTTCGTCTGACGACGCTCATTCATTCAAAGAATGGTCGGTGGATGTCAGCAATCCGGGTAGGGGATGGGTGATGGTGCAAAGTGAAGAACTATCTCCCGAAGCCATAACATCTGCTATGGTTAAAGGAGATTTCTATGCCTCCAATGGGGTGATTCTTTCAGAGGTTGATGCTTCAAAAAAATATTATAGTATTACCATTGATACAATTGCGACTTATAAAACTACCGAAAACCCATATGTGGTTGGTCATAAAACTGAAAAAAGTAAAGCTGGATTTAAGATAGAGTTTATATCAGATGATGGTGAGGTGATTCATACATCTACTGGTATTTCAGCACAATTTGATGTTCCAACAGGTGTGACATACCTTCGAGGGAAGGTGACATATTCGAGAGACCGATCTTCAAAAAGTGAGCAATTTTATGCCTGGACTCAACCAGTATTTTTAAAATAATCATAAATGAAATGATATTGATTTCAATGATTCATTTATTATAAACATATGAAACCAGCATGACCGGAGCATTTTAAGGTTAGGCAAGGACATGATGATATTTTCTTGCTATTTGAAAATCTTAAAATATAAATATATGAAAATGAAAAAATCAGTACCCACATTGCTTTTGTTTTTCTTGTACATTTCTTTTTTTGGAAATGCACAAAATCCAGACCCCTTTAAAACAGATGTAAAAACCAAGCAAAAACCTTGGACAAATCTTGAATTTTATAACAACCCAACAAATTTTCAATTTGCCATAGTAAGCGATAATACCGGAGGAATGCGACAGGGAATATTTGAGATTGGTGTAGAAAAACTCAACATGATGATGCCGGAATTTGTATTGAGTGTTGGCGACCTGATTCCTGGATATACAGAAGATGTCAATCAAATAAGGACAGAGCAAGACGAATTTGATGCAAAAGTTGATAAACTAAAAATGCCATTCTTTTATCTACCGGGAAATCATGATATCAATAATCCGGTGATGCAAAAAGAATGGGAATCCCGATACGGTCGACGTTATTATCAATTCACCTACAAGGATGTTTTGTTTATAATTTTAGATTCCAATGACGATGAGGAATATAATATCAGTGAGGAACAAACATCATTTGCTCTCCAGACACTTAAAGAAAACCAAGATGCACGCTGGACTTTCGTTTTGGTCCATCATCCTGTTTGGAAATATAATACCGGAGGCAGGTTTGGGAAAATTGAAGAGTTATTAGGTAATCGAAAGCATACCGTAATTGCTGGTCACGAACATCACTATCAGTACATTGAGCATAAAGAATCAAATTATTATGTGTTGGGCACCACCGGAGGGGGCAGCAGATTGAGAGGAAATCGGTTTGGCGAATTTGATCATATCGTATGGATGACCATGACTGATCATGGTCCAATAATGGCAAATTTGAGACTTGATGGAATACTGTCACACGATATTTCGAATGAAGCTACCGCCAACATGGCCAGGTCAATGACCAACAATACAAATTTAAGATATATGGTATTGACAAATAAGGGAGAGAATTTTGAACACGGTACAGCATATCTACATTTTAAAAATGATGCCGAAGAAGTGTTGAAAATAGATCTTTCATTCTTACATCATCACCAGGTAGATATATTGCCTTCGAAGAAAAAAGTGAAACTTTTGCCCGGGAAAGAAATTGTAATTGAGATTTCCGTAAAAGCTAACCAACCTATTCCCCTTGACGATCTTGGGTTTTTACAATACTATTGGAAACTTAGCTATGAAGGTGCTGAGTACAAGGATTTTTATCTGGATGGAAGTGCCAATTTTTCTATTTCTCCAAGTGTTCCAAATGATTTCAGGCCCCAAGTCCCACAGTTTACAGAAAATAAAGAAATCATCTTCGACAATCCATTCAGTTTACTGAAACAGGAAGTAAAAGTAAATGGAATTAAAGCTAATTCCCTTTCCGCCCCTTCAAAATTCACCATTGACAAATCTACAGACTTCGAGATTTATTTTAAAAATGAAAAAAATGAAAGTACGGATATTGCAATAAAGTCATACGAAAAGATTGCTTTTCTAAAAGGAAAGAAAAACAAGAATGCAGTACCCGGATTGAAATTTAATTATTACGAAGGTGAAAAGGCTGGGGGATCACAATATTTTGAAAATACTCCAGTCATGTCAGGAATTGCACATGATTTTGATGTTGAAGATATTGCAGACAACAACACCAATTTTGGAATAAGATATCAAGGGTTTATTGAGGTTCCTGATGAAGGAATGTACTATTTTAGATGTAGAGCAGATGGTGAAGCGACATTAAAAATCCATGAGAAGCTGATTTGCCAAGATGGTATCGATAAATCCAAGGGTGATGCAAAATTACCTGTTGGGCCAATTGGAGCAATTGCTTTATCAAAAGGCTTGCATCCAGTTGAAATTGATTTTTACGCCAAGGATGGAGGGCAAATACGCTTTTATTACAAAATGAAAGAAAATACCAGGTGGAACTATATAGAATTGGAAGACTTATTTAGGACTAAAAACAAATAGCATTTTTAAATATATTTAAAGCTTTTTATAAATATGCCAATGAACTCGAAATTAATTATATCCATAATGACCATCGCAACAATTATGTTGCACTCTTGTAATCAAAAAAATAGACGTGAGGATAAAGAAGGCAAAGAACCAGCGAATTGGGCAGAAAAACTTGGATACCCCGCCGGTAAAAAAGTGATCATGCTGCATGCTGATGATGCAGGACTTTGTGAAGAGGCGAATATCGCTACCATGGATTATTTTAAGGCTGGTCATATTCAATCAGCATCGGCAATGCCTCCATGTCCAAATTTTGATGAATTTATTTTATGGGCAAAAGAAAATCCTCAATATGATATTGGACTTCATTTAACCTTTACAAGTGAATTTGAAAGATATAGATGGTCAACTGTGCTACCTGTGGAAGAGGTGCCCAGCCTGAATGATAAAGATGGTAAAATATGGCTTGAAATAAGCGACGTTTTGGCCAATGCAACTGCGGAAGATGTAGCAAAGGAAATTCGAGGACAGATCGACAAATCGATTGCTTTGGGTTTTCGGCCAAGTCATATTGATACACATGAGGGTACGCTATATGCAAATCCTGAATATGCAAAAGCTTTTTTGCAAATAGCTATGGAATATAATATACCGGCAAATGTTACAGATTTTTCAGATTCAACAGTTAGAGCTTTTTTTAAAAAGAAAGGGATTCCAATCACTGATAAATATGTAGAGTATATTGATGCCTACAAATTACCAAAATTGGATTTTATAGTATCTATTCATGCAGCAGACACTTATGAAGAAAAGATTGAAAATTTTCAAAAAATGGTTAAATCTTTAAGGCCGGGGCTAACTGAAGTTTTATCCTTTCATCCAGCAATTGAAACTGAGCATTTGAAAGAAATCACCTACGCCTGGCAACAGCGAGTTTGGGAAGCAAAGATGTTTTCCGATCTGGAATTGATTCAGTTCCTCAAGGATGAAGGAATTATTTTTACCAACTGGAAAGAGATAATGAAGCGATTTAATAAGCTAAAGTCAGATAAAAAGTAGGTTTCCCGAGTTTATTATAGAATTTGTTAATGACTAAAAAGGATGTTCATTAATGTGCTATAGTTCACGTTTGAGTAGATGCGCTATTTTTGTTAAAATATCCAGTGCCACATTTATTAACCAAATCGATGCAGCATTTGATTAATAAATCTGAGGAATCATTTCATTTTATTGAATACTTTTTTTATAGCAAAACCAAGAGGGTATTTCATTATTTTTATTGCAAATAGTTTAGATAAGAATTTCTGGATTGAACTAATAAAACATACAATGTTTGCATCTCAATTGATAAGGTTTCAATTGAAGCGTCTTTGTACAAATCAAATTTTGCCATACTCAGGGTTTCTTCTTTTGTCATATAGGGCAACAATTCAGCAAATGTATTTTCAAAAATATCTTTTATTACATTTTCGGATAACGCACCTAAGGTTTCTTTAAAAATTGAAATGTAAATATTGTATAAATAGGGATCATTGGCAATTTTTCGATCAAGTTCATCTTCAGAAGAATAGATATATTTGTTTCCAAGTTTACTCTTTTTTATTGCATTTCCTTCATGGGGTGCGATCGCAAAAATATCATCATAATCCCAGGGAATAATCTTGAATTTACCATCGGTTGGATCTATATAAAAGTATACCTCATCAGTGTAGTCACCATTTTTTACAAAATAATTAAATGCCAACCATTTCATATATAGTTCTACATCAAGCCACTGGGATAGAGAGTCGTAAAGAGCTTTTCCTTGATATACATTTAATGATTTATAAATTTTTTTATAATGGTTTTTATAAATTTTTTCATCCTGTCTTCCTACTTCTTTTCTTGTTTTAATTTTATCAATATTTTGATTGTACCCTCTTCGGATCACCAAAGGAGAATTTTTCTTCTTAATTGCCCAATCTTGGGGCCGTTCCAAAAGCATATAAATTCCCTCGCTATTATCATTAATTGCAATTTCGGCATATCCATAAAAAAGATGGAAAAGACCAATCTTCTCCATCATGCCAAAAGCCAATCGGTTTCGAATATAATATTTATCCATACTGAGGCTGATGGCATAAAATTTTTTTAATTTCTCTTTTCTTTTCTTTTGATAAAAAGATGTTTTTTTGTTAATCTGAAGGCTGTAACTTTTCCTTCGAAAATGAAGTGTTGTGTTACCCCGCGTATGAATTTTATTAACCTCAACATCATTCATGTTTATGATGCAAACAGGGTTTTTCATGGCAATTTTATTGCCGGTAACTTTCTTGATTTGTTCATAGCTGGCTGGTGAAATTTGAATGTTGATTGTATTTTCAATTGTATATCCTTTGCTTTTAAGGTCTAACTTTTCTTGTTGAACAATGGAATAACTTTTTGTATAAATTCCCAGACAAAATATTGTAGATAAGAGATAGATTAATAATTTCATTAATGTGAGTTAACTAATCAAAAAAGACATAGACAATAGAAATAAATATACTTGAATTGATAATATTATCATATGTGTTTAACCAATTATTTTTCTTTCTTTAAATTTAAAATGATGAAAATTTATTAATGAAAAAGTCCTTATTTCTAATTATACTATTTTCGTTTTCTCTCGAGTCATTCGCCGATTTTATCAATCAGGTTCAAGCAGAGAAGTGTGAAACAATTCTTGAAGTTTTCGTCAATAAAGATCATATCCTTGTCAAGTTTGAAATCGGAGAAAAAGATTATCAATGGTTTTCTGATGTAATTCCTAAAAAATATTTTGAAGAGGGCTTTACGGAGGTAGATCAACAAGCACGATGGGATCATTTTTTGCGACAACAGTTTATTTTACAATCTGGCATTCATAAAATGATAGGTAAAGTAAGTGTCGTTGAACTACAACACAGGATGGCCAGAGCCGATCTTTATGCAAGCATTAAAGATTCTACATTTTTAAAAAAACAAATTATCCATGTAGAAATCGAATATCCTTTGAGGTCTAAAATAAAATCTCTTTCCCTCGCTCCGCCCATAAGGAAAGGTGCTCAAACAACACAAACAAACATTGGTTTTATAGTTTATCATATGGCCATCCCTGTGAATGACCTCAGATACCTCAGCACAAAAGAAAAGCTTTACCTGGATTGGGCAGACCCATGGTATTCATATTTTGAAAATATAAATATAAATCGCCATCACAGTTCTTCATTTATGTCATTTCTTTATGTTGAGCCCTATGAAGTACGGCACGAAATATTGGGTAGAATTAAAGACCTTGAAAGCTGGATTGACCTTGATTACGGTATTGACGACATGATTGAAGTGGATGAACAGGATAGTCTCAAAAAGCGCATTGCCAATTTTCTTGTCAATCGCAATATTATTCACATTGATGGAGAGGCAGTTAAGCCAATCATCGACAGGGTTCAATTTGTAGAATTGCGTTTGTCAGGTATTCAGGTCTTGGAAACGCCAAAACCATTGCCATATTCTTCTGCGATTATCGGAGTCATATTCGCGTACCCAGATGAAGGCATGCCAAAAGAAATCAATTTGCATTGGGACCTGTTTAATAAAAAAATCCAGACAGTGCCTTGCATCTCGACCGATCCCGGCGGGCCATGGCCTTATGAACTGACGCCTTCTGACAGCATACTCAGGTGGACTAATTTTTTAAAACATTATAAACTTCCAATGGTATCGGAACAAAAAGTAGAAAGTGCTACGCTGTTTGTGCCATTATTAACCATCATATTTATTTCGATGCTACTTTTTATGCTTTTCAGAAATCATTGGAGTTTTAATGGATTATCGAAAATGCGTAAGTTTCTTTTGGTGCTATATTTTTTATTGGCAATTTTTTCGTTCCCGATAGGGTATTATTCTACATTGCCATTTGTAAGTAAAAAATCATATTCTCCTACCGAAGCAAAAGAGCTGATCAGCCAGCTATTGAAGAATACTTACCGTGCTTTTGATTTCAGAGAAGAGGGAGATATTTATGATAAACTCTCTTTGTGCAACGATACCGAATTATTACAGAAGATATATTTGCAGACACGAAAAAGCATGGTCATTGAAAACCAGGGAGGGATAGAGGCCAAAGTTGATGAGGTGTTGGTCACTAAAGTGGAGAAAGAATCAAATGATGGGGTAGGATTACAATACCGCTGTAATTGGATTGTGAAGGGAGTTGTTGGCCATTGGGGGCATAAACACAGAAGGGTAAATCAATATGATGCCATTATACAAATAAGAACTGTCAATGGTGCCTGGAAAATGTATGACATTGAAATCATTGAGGAGGTGCGATT
>CAYREN010000033.1:20039-21869 GCA_964423255.1 uncultured Roseivirgaceae bacterium
ACCTTAAAGAACATATCTTTTCAATATCCAAATTCTGATTTTCATTTGGAGTTTGACGAATTGACTTTCCAATCCGGTTCAAAGACAGCGGTAATCGGGCCGAGCGGATTTGGTAAAACTACCCTGCTCAATTTGATTTCTGGTATTTATACCCCACAACAAGGCTCAGTAGCAGTGAATGGAAAAAAAGTGAATGAAATGGCAGATTCGAAGAGGCGTACCTTCCGGCTTCGGCATATCGGGTTTATTTTTCAGGACTTTAAACTATTGGATTATCTGAAGGTAAAGGACAATATCCTGTTGCCTTTCAGGATTAACAAGTCACAGACGCTAAATAATTCAATCAGGAAGCGGGCAAAGGAAATCGCTTCACTCCTCAATATCGAAGACAAGCTGAACAAGTATCCAAACAAATTGTCGCAGGGAGAGCGACAGCGGGTCGCAATTTGCCGTGCTTTGCTCAACGACCCATCAATTATTCTGGCAGATGAACCTACCGGCAATCTTGATCCGGATAATAAACAAAAAATCATGCGCGTACTTTTTGATTATGTAAATGATCGAGGTTCATCACTAATCACAGTCACACATGATCACGAATTGCTTAGGGATTTTGATCGCATTGTTGATTTTAAGCAATTATATGTGAAATGAAACAGAGCTTCTACCTGGCATTAAAATACATCACCTTTCACACGACAAGGTCTATTGTCCTGGTTTTTTCTATCGGCATCATTGTCTATTTACCAAACGGCTTGAAAAAGCTGATTGATGAAAGTGAAGCACAAATGGTGGCCCGGGCAAAAGCCACACCACTCATTATCGGAGCCAAAGGCAGCTCCACTGATTTAGTGATCAATACACTATATTTTCAGCAAGAAAAAACAGATGGAGTTAGCATGAAAACTTTGAAAGATGTAAATGCTTTGGGGTTTGGATATGCCATACCGATACTTTCTATGTTTTCTTCACAAGGATTTCCGATCATTGGCACCGATCCTGATTATTTCACGTTTAGGAAATTGATTCCGGCTTCCGGAAGATGGATGAGTTTTGTCGGAGAGTGTGTCATTGGCAGTGCCATCGCCGACAAGTTGAATATTGTGGAGGGAGACAGCCTTGTGTCTTCACCCGAAAATTTCTTTGATCTGGCGGGTGTCTATCCGCTAAAAATGAATGTGGTGGGAGTATTGGAACCTACAGATTCTCCCGACGATCAGGCTGTTTTTGTAGATATCAAGACCAACTGGGTAATTATGGGATTAGGGCATGGGCATGAGGATCTCACCAATAATTATGACCCTACGGTCATTCTTCAGCGGGATTCTAATATCGTAAAAGTAGGGGCAAAATTATATATTTATAATACGATCAGCGGAGAAAATATGGATAGCTTTCACTTTCATGGCGACATGGATACCTACCCTTTAAGTTCGTTGATATTTATACCGAAAGACCATAAATCAGCGACAATCTTTAGGGGAAGGTTTGAATCCGGCGAATTTCCACAACAAATTATTGTGCCGGAAGATGTTGTAAATAACCTCCTTCAAAGCATTTTCAGGATCAAACAAATTTTTAATACCGTATTCATACTTGTGGGCTTGGCTACGATGCTAATTTTAGCATTGATCGTTACGCTCTCTGTCAGGCTTAGGAAAGATGAAATATACACCATGTTCACCATCGGATCGAGCAGACTCAAGGTATTAGAAATCATCAGCTTTGAGCTCATTATTCTGATTGGGAGCAGTGCAATATTTGCTGCATTCCTTTATGTACTGACAGGACTTTTTGTGGAAGAATTTATTAGAAATTTCATCATATGAA
>CAYREN010000034.1:0-21815 GCA_964423255.1 uncultured Roseivirgaceae bacterium
GGAATAGGGCGTGTAATAAGGCCTAAATCTATAACGCCACGGGTATATCTGCTCCTCATTTATAAAGAAGCAGTATGCTGGCTTAATCAGCAGCGGGGAATAATGGGGTTGAATTGGCGCTTACGCATTCGTAATAAGCAAAGCATTTTCCTTCCTGGCAGGTTTTTTGTTAGGGATCGTTGACGCTCAGGCTGCAGAAAAACTCAATTTTTTAGATTTTAAGAAAAATTAGAGGCACCAAAAACCCTCCTTAGCATGAGATCGTTCCATACAGCGAAGCTGAGGAAGCCGTTCTTTTAGTTTTTAATAAAATATTTTTTACTAATGAGCTTTTTTGCAGCCTTGTTAAGAAAAAAATAGGGGAATCCGTGATACTCGAAATAACAATTTTAGATGCTAGGAAAGCTCGTAATCGGGAAGAGGGGTAGTTCGTGGGTGTATTAAGGGTAATTCTTGCGATTACTGTTGTAATCTCTCATTCAGATAGTATTTTTGGAATGAGTTTTACTGGCGGTTTAGTTGCGGTTGAAGCTTTCTTCATAATTTCTGGGTTTTATATGACAATGATTTTAAATGAAAAATATATTGACAAAGGGAGTTATTCACTTTTTCTATCAAATCGTTTTTTACGTCTCTATCCGATGTTCTGGGCTGTGTTACTTTTAACTATTTTTGCATCTATTGTGTCATTCATTTTTATCGGCAGCTGGACTGGGTTGACAGCGTATGTAGAATATTTTGATATAATGGCAGCTGAGACAGTATTTTTTCAAATATTTTCTAACATCGCCCTGTTTGGTCAAGACGTTGTTATGTTTCTTGGGATGAACCAAGAAACTGGGACAATGTATTTCACTAGTGATTTTAGGACTTCTGATCCTAAATTTTATAGCTTTCTTTTGGTTCCCCAGGCTTGGAGTTTGGGAATTGAAGTTATGTTTTATTTGATTGCCCCGTTTATTGTACGAAAAACCAACTTCATCATAGGCGGGCTAATTATTTTAAGTATATCAATCAGACTTTTTACATATATTTATCTGGATTACACTAATGATCCGTGGACATATAGGTTTTTTCCCTCTGAGCTTGCACTATTCTTACTGGGAACAGTTGCATATCGCCTATATAAATCGAACATAATGCTAAATGTTAACTGTATGGATGGGAAGTTAAAATATATCATCGTAGTATTGTTTTTTTCAGTCTTAATATTTTACCAATTTATACCTAGCTTTGAATTTTCTGGTCATATAAAGAACTGGCTATTCTATGGTTTTTTCTGCCTCTCCTTACCTTTCATATTCGAATTATCAAAATCATCTAAGCTCGACGCCCGGATTGGTGAACTGTCCTATCCTATTTATATTTCACATATTCTTGTTATTAGTTCTATATCGCCATTTTTATCAGTAATTGGATGGCAAGAGTACCAGGGAATAATGGCTGTTTTTTTTACTATATTAGTTTCTTACATATTGCTATTATTAATCTCTGATCCAATAGAAAAAATAAGGCGATCTCGAGTGAAAATAGAGCATCAAGTGTAATACATATGAGCCGTAACGTTGTCAATAGGCAATAACTATTCTTTTCGGCCCTCACTCTTTACCGCCCCCTGTTTATTGGTTTATGGTTTTACTAGCAGCGACAACTATCCTGACACAGGGGGTATACACAATCATACACAATCGAACTGAATTAAAGTCTCGACTCCTCTATCAATTTCCCATTCAGGTTCCCAGCCGACAGCTTTTTTTAATTTACTGACATCAGCCAACAAATGCATTCTCTCAATTTTTCGAGTTTTATTTTTATCTACACAAATAGTAATTTTTTCCCCCAATTGCCTTTCGAAAGACTCAACTATTTCTGTTACAGAATATTCTATTCCACTGCCCAAATTAAAAATATCATAATTAATATTGTTGTTATACATGAGTAATCGTACGGCTCTTGCCATATCATAGGTATGAATAAAATCTCTTTTAGGAGTAAGATTCCCTAGTTTAATAGTTCGCATTCCAGAATTTATCTGTCTCTGTATTTCAGGAATAAGATGTGGATTGGTTTCATTAGGACCAAAAGCATTAAAAAATCGACAGATTATGATGGGTATTCCTGAATCAAGATGGAATTCATGGCTTAATCTCTCACCAACTAATTTTGACAACCCATAAATATCTAACGGGCCTAATTCATATTGTTCATTTATCGCGAAATCACAAATTGGATAAACCGCAGCTGTTGAAGGAAAAAACACTTTTTCCAATCCTTGTAATTGCTTTGCAGCATCAAAGATGTTTACGGTTCCTTGGATATTAGTATTACTAGATTCGAATGGATTTTGGTTACAATAGGGAATAAAATGTATAGCAGCTAAATGAATAATCCATTGTGGTTGGATAAATTTTACGATTTCGATTATTTTTTTTCTGTTAAGTATATTTTCTTTAAAAAAATGATCATCATCAATACAAATAAACTCTCTTTTACCAACAGAAAGATTATCGATAACAAATATTTCATGCCCTAATTCCTGAAATTCTTTTACGACCGAAGACCCGATAAATCCTGCACCACCAGTAATTAATATTTTTTTTTGTGCACTCAGAATATTATTAGTTGACATGATTATTCCATTCGTTGTTAATTACTAACACCAAAAAATTTTACAAGGTTCGATTTATATATAGAAATTTTGAATAATTTTTGAATATTATTACCCCTCAATAGCTAATTGTTTGAAAATATCCTTACATTCTGAATTTACAGCCAGGTAATTAGGCCCAATAAAGTTTTCATCATAATATTCATATTTTTTGAATTTCACTATTTCAGGATATATCTTCCCAATGTGATAACCATAGGAACCAAGTAATTCGTAAAAATCTTTAAGCAAAAACCTTGACTGAATATTAACCATCCCATATTCAAACTGGATTACATTAATCAATTTTCTTTCAAGACTAGCTTGCAGTCCTTTTAAAACCAGATTTTCCATTCCTTCTACATCGATTTTTAAATAATCAATAAAATCAATTTTATTATCTCTAACATATTCATCACCTATAATAACGTTACAAATTTTTTTATTATTGCTTTTATCAAAAAACATGGGGTCATACATAGTCGAAGTTCCACTGTGCTTTGGATCAAAATATATGGTAGTAGTTTCTTTTTTGTCAGACAGGCCAACATTATTAATGACAATGTTTGGCAGGTTTTCAACCGTTTTCTGGAGATCTAAAAATGTTTCAGGAATAATTTCAAAACAATGAATTTTTGTATCATGTGCACAAATGTTTCTCGCCATTTCTGCCCAACTACCGTTATTTGCCCCAACATCAAATAGGTTTTTTTTCAACCTATTAATATTATGTAATTTTTTTAGTACTCTAGCCTCTCCATTAGTATATGGATCAAAGTTGTTATTTTCATATTTTAAATAAATTGATTTTGCGCTTAAACCAATGAGCCTTGATATAAAGCCTCTATGGGATCTGACAAGTGGACTGGTAAGCATATCCAACGTCTTGAACCAAATATTTTTTACAGTCATTAATTTATTGGACTCCTACTAATTTTAGTTTACAGCCATAAGGAATACAATCTAACATAAAGTATAATGTCTACATTCTAGGATAAATGGCACTTGTTAGGAAAAACTATTTACCGAAAATTAAGTACTCAAAAAATAGCATTTCATTTTTTATCAATGGATAGTCCTAAAGGGAATTATATTCTAACCCGTACGCAGACGATTTTTCCTCAAAACGAATTACCGAATCAATCACTAAATCTTGATCTCTAATGCTCAAAAATGGATGCATGGGAATCGACAGAATCTGAGTAGCATGTTTTTTTGCGATGGGAAAATCTTGCTCATCGATATTTAAGTATTTATATGCACTGTAGTTAGGAAGTGCTTTCGAATAATTGATTACCGTAGGAATATCATTCTCTGTTAAATATTTACGTAATTCATCTCTATGTCTACTACGAATCACATATAGGTGATATACAGGTTTCGTTTGGTCTCTAACTTTGGGAATGGTAAGGTGTTCTATTTTAGAAAGTCGCTCTGAATAATATCGTGCCAGTTGTATGCGTTGTTCAGTCCACTCGTTTAACTTAGTCATTTTCACATTGAGCACTGCCGCTTGAATGCCATCCATTCGACTATTAATACCCTCGATAACATGATTGTTTTTTCCTCCATGCCGAGCAAACAAAGTAGAGAATTTTGCCACACACTCCCGATTAGTCACTAAGCAACCGGCATCACCCATCGCTCCCAAATTTTTTCCAGGGTAGAATGAGAACGTGCCAACATCGCCGATGGTGCCAACCCTTCTGCCGTTATATTCAGCCAAATGAGCTTGGGCACAGTCTTCAATGACCCATAAATTATGTCTACGTGAGATTTCCATGATCGCATCCATGGCTGCTGGCTGACCATACAGATGAACGACTACAATACCTTTTGTTTTATCCGTAATATGAGATTCAATCTGTTTTGCATCGATACAATAATATTCGTCTTCCGTATCACAAAATACAACCCTGCCACCTGCTTGTGTAATTGTTTCACTAGTAGATATCCAACTATGTGCGGTAGTTATTACCTCATCTCCAAGTTCGACACCCATTGCTTTGAGTGCAATATACAATGCATCTGTGCCGTTAGCACAGGAGACACAGTGTTTAACACCCATCATGGCTGCATAATTTTCTTCAAAATCATCAACTTCTACACCACGAATAAATGCGGACTGTTTTATAACTGTCTGTATTGCTCCATCCAGTTCATCTTTGAGTGAAAGGTATTGAGCATGTAAGTCGACAAATTTCATATTACTTATGGGCTCTTATTTTTTTTGCAGGATTGCCAGCGTAAACTCCAGGTTCAATTATATTTTTGGTAACAACCGATCCCGCTCCAATCACGACATTGGAACAAATGCTCACTGGCAATATAGTGGAATTTGATCCAAACGAAACATTATTAGCAATTTCTGTTCGCCGCCATTTAGTACGATCACCATCTGCTGGGGCGCCGCTTTGAAATAGATCGTTGATAAACATCACTCCATGAGAAACGAAACAATCATCACCTATCGAAACCATTTCACAAATAAATGCGTGTGATTGTATCTTACAGCGGCTCCCAATATTTACGCCCGTTTGTATTTCAACAAACGGTCCAATAAATGTTTGAGACCCGATCTCACATCCGTATAAATTTACCGGTTCAATGACAATTACATCAACACCGAATACGACCTCCACAATCCCCACCCTGCTCAATTTAGGACTCATTTCAACCATTTAAACAATACTATCTTTGCCCTAACTTGCACAACTTGGGTATGAAACGTAAATAAACTTCTCTTCCTGTTTCGACGGATTCATATATTGCGTTAATCAGCTCTAAGCTTCGACGCCCCTGTAATCCGTCTACGATATTCGTCCCGCCACCATTTAAATAGTCTACAACATGCTGATAGTAGGCCTGATGTCCAAATCCATAAACATTAGGTGGATTAACAGAATATTTCTCAATAACCTCATCATCACCTTCCTTGTTATGATCAAACTGCCATGTTTTCATTTCATTAACCGCAAAACCACCTATAACAACAGTCCCATTCTCACCCAATATCGAAATAGAACCCTCTAAATCTTTAGGTCTCGCTGCCGTAGTCGCTTCTATGATACCTAAAGCACCGTTGCGAAATTTAACCGTAACGACAATAGTATCTTCGGTTTCAATATCAGCAAGTGCAGTGGCGGATTTTGCAAAAACACTTTCAACGTCCCCCATCATCCATTCAAGCATGTCAACATGGTGACTTGCCTGATTTGTTAATACCCCACCATCCATAGCCCAAGTACCACGCCATCCGTCCTGATCATAATAAGCCTGGTGTCGTGCCCAGCGAACTCTCACGGTGCCAAGCACAAGTTTTCCGAATCTATTGGCAACCAATGCCTCTCTTAGCTTTATCACCGGTACATTAAACCGATTCTGCTTAATGACGAATAAACCACAGTTATATTTGTTACAAGCATCAATCATAGCATCGGCATCATCCAGCGTTAATGCCATTGGTTTTTCCACCATGATATGCTTTCCAAACTTCGCTAGTTCTACGACGTGTTCTGCATGTAAGCCGCTGGGGGTTAATACCACAACGACATCAATTTCTTGTAAGCGCATCATGTCATTCATATTCGAATAACATGGAACTCCGTATTTATCCCCAATCCTTTTTGCCCTTGTATAATCTACATCACAAACCGCAGATAATGACGCACCCTCAATCTGGGTATCACCCAATAACTCGGAGTGTCGTTTAGAAATTCTTCCGCACCCGACAATAGCAAAGTAGATAGTATTTTTTGTCGTCATAAATTAAACCAATCAATATCCAATCAAATAACCCAAAGCAAAAAACATGCTTGTTTTGAGCCGTATACCGGTAGCGTTTGAAAAATCAATGGTTATATTCAATCGTCGTTTCTAACCAACCGGTGTACTTTTTGCTATGAACTATCAGAATGTAGTATCTGTAATCATATTTTTACAATTCTGTCGAACTATGTAAAAAAAGTTGGCTATGAAAAAAAACTCTAGAATTTATGTCGCGGGCCACAGCGGCATGGTGGGATCAGCAATAAAAAAAGAACTGGAAAGACAGAAATATACAAACATAATAACGGCCCAAAGAGCTGATTTAGATTTGCTGAACTATGAACGCGTAAAAGAATTTTTTGAATGTAAAAAACCCGAATTCGTATTTTTCGCCGCGGCAAGCGTTGGCGGAATCCAAGCAAATATGGACAACCCTGGTTCTTTCCTATATGAAAACTTACAACTGCAAAATAATCTAATACATCTTAGCTATCTTCATAACGTTGAAAAATTTTGTTTCTTTGGTAGCTCCTGTATATATCCTAAAGAATCTCCCCAACCGATGAAGGAAGAATATTTATTAAGTGGAAAATTAGAACCCTCTAATGAAGGATACGCAATTGCAAAAATTGCGGGATTAAAATTATGTGAGAACTATAACCAACAATATGGATTTAATACCATCAGCATTATGCCATGCAATCTATATGGATCTAATGATTCATTTGATTTAAAACATTGCCATGTACTCTCAGCCTTGGTCAAAAAAATATCGGATGCCAAGGAAAAAAATGCTAAGGAGATTACATTATGGGGTTCAGGTATAGCAAAAAGAGAATTTCTAAATGTGGATGATTTATCTTGGATGACAATTGAGTTAATGAATAATTACAACTCGCATAAATTTATTAATATTGGTTCTGGCAACGATATTTCGATTAGAAACCTAGCTGAATTAATAGCCAATCAAATAAATTTTGAAGGCAATATTTTGTGGGATAGAACAAAACCAGATGGCATGTTAAATAAATGCTTGGATGTATCAAATATGAAATCACTTGATTTAACGCCGAAAATTTCTTTGGAATTAGGGCTGAAAAATATGATCGAAAATTATAACAAAAATAAAGGATTATAATGATTCCGCTAATGAAGCATGCTTTTCTAAATGAGCATGAAACTAAAAAAGCACTTTCCGAATTCATCATGAATTCCAGTCAACTTAGCATGAGCTCAGAATGTTTTAATTTCGAAAAAAACTTTTCTAATAAACAAGGAAGAGAAGAAAGTATTCTATTCAATAGTGGGGGAAGTGCGAATCTTGCTTTGCTGCAATCGTATAAAAATTTAGGTGTACTAAAAGAAGGTGCAATCATCGGTTTCTCTGCACTTACTTGGTCTACTAATGTGTTTCCAATTATTCAAATGGGTTTTATTCCCGTTGCAATTGATTGTGATATTTATACGCTAAATGTAATGGCAAAAAATATCGAAGATCGATTACGTAATGTAAAACTAGATGCTTTTTTTGCTACCAATGTTTTGGGATTTACTGGAGATATGGGCAATATAAGATCTCTCTGTGACGATAATGGATTATTACTTATGGAGGATAATTGTGAGTCATTAGGGACAGAACTAGCCGAAAAAAAATCGGGAAATTTCGGAGATGCATCGAGCTTTTCGTTTTTTGTTGCTCATCATATGTCTTCAATTGAAGGCGGAATGATCTGCACAGATAATACTGAATTAGCGGAAATGCTCAGGATTGTTAGGGCCAATGGCTGGGATAGAAATTTATCCGCCGAACAACAATTCAAATGGAGAAAAAAGCACTGCATTTCATCTGAGTTTCAAGCTAAATATACCTTTTATGACCTAGGTTATAACATACGACCCACTGAAATAACGGGGTTTTTAGGTAACTTCCAATTGCAATATTTAGATAACAATATATCGATTCGTGAAAGAAATTATAAAAATATCGAAAAAATTATGTCTGATAATGAGGATTTTCTAACACTAAACCATGCACATATTAGCAAATTATCCACCTTTGCGATGCCGGTTATTTGCAAAAATCCTGAATTAAGAAAATTTTATCTGGATCAATTTTCAGGAGCGGGAATAGAAATTCGACCAATGATTGCTGGAAATATACAAAAACAACCATTTTATAAAAAATATGTCGATATTGTTTACGACACAGAAGGAACAGATTCTATTTACTCAAATGGTTTTTACTGTGGTAACTATCCAGAACTCACTGATGCAGACTTAGGAACCATAAAAAGTTGTTTATATAAATACTAGATAGGTTTTTAATGAGCTACTTATTATCAGAAATATATCCGAATAAAAAACCAAAAATTTATTCTTTTTTCTTTTTTTTTGAAGATCAAGGAATTGTTAAACTACTTCCCTCTTGTCACGCAAGCTATTACCCATTAGCTTTTAATAAAAATACCAATGAAATAATTTCCGGAGAATTAAATTTCTTTAATTCCAAATTTTACAATACCTATACATCTGTAAAAGATTTATCGGACAATCAATATGACTTCCATATTGTAAAATCGAAGGAAAAAGCACTGGTCATAAACCTGTTAGATGACTGTTATGGACATTCCATTATTAAACTTTTAAACCTGCAAAATATTTATGCTAAATATAATAAAAAATACGATTTAATTTGCATCTGCCCAAGGTCATTAAAATACTTAATTCCAAAAAATAAATTTCAAATAATAACTATTAAAATAGGGTTTTATGATCTATCTCATTGCCATAATTTAGAATCTATTATAAATAAAATAGATTCTCTGTATAACCACTTAGATTATTACCTATTTTCTATGTACAACAAATTTAATAGAGATTCTACTAGACAATTTTACACATTTTATCCAAAAAAATACAATCGATATAATTTCAAAAAAAATAAAATTACCTTTTATTATAGATCTGGTTTTTTCAGATCCTGGAGAGGAAATGGACAAGCGAATGCAATCATAAAATTATTCTCAGAGTTAACCCCTTATTATTCAGAAAATGTTATGTATTGTGTTATTGGTGATAAGGACAAATATAATTTTCCAAATTGGATCAATGACCAAAGAACTGAAAAATTTTCTCTAAAATTAGATTTAAAATACAATACAATATTTCATGAGAGCCTAATTGTTATTGGTGTATTTGGATCTGCTCTCTATTTAGCAAGTATTCTTTGCGACATGGTTATTCATTTAGTTCCTAGAGACAAATTAATGTTGACGGCTGAAGACACTATTAATTATGACGAAGAGTCTATCCTTTCATTTTATCAAAACATTAATATACTTGGCTCCGAAAACTGCAATGACATAAAACCAAACAATCTAGCCAAAGATATAATCACGCTGTATAAAAGTTATCTTGAAAAAAAATACAAGACAAATATAGCAAAAAGGAAAAACAATATATTACAAATCCAGTTTTCTATAGGTCAAAAAGAATACATTGAATTAAATTATAAAAATTTCAATTATAAGTTAGCGAAAAAAATGGAATCTGATCTTTTAATAAAATTAAATAATAAAATGTTTTTAAAAAACAAAATAAATAGAATATTCCCCAAAATTTTTTCTAAAAAAATTAATTTTTAGATTATGAAAAAATTTACTTCTCTAACACTTTTTCGACTAAATGATTAAGTTCTTCCTTATATCTTTTTTTATTATATGTTAAATGCATTCTACTTTTAATTCTCTTTCCCAATAATTTTCTCAACTTCTCATTCACTACAAGCTTCTTAATAATATTTTTCAGGCTCCTGTATTCATATTTTTTGTCAATTATTAATAACTCCAAATTTTCTTTAAAGCAGTCAACTATAGTGGGCTCATTTGGAGCAACAACAGCTATACCCAACGCGCCATATTCAAATATTTTTAGTGGACTACCATACCAATTTGAGCCTGGCATTACTCCAATATCCAATTTTTTTTTAATCACACACAGTGAATCATCAGAAATATATCCTGTCAAATGAATCCTATCAGAAAATTTGCTAGCGCTAACCTGTAGTCGAATGTTTTCCCATTCTTCCCCATACCCTACGAGATATAAGTTTATGTTATTCAACTCAACCGCCAAATCTTCAAATACTTTAACAAGTAGGGATACTTTGTGCCACACTAAAAACGATCCTATAAACCCTATATTAACCTCATTACTTACAAATTTTTTTTCACCAAATGAAGTCAACCTATCAAATGCTATCGCAGGCAACACTAGAACTTCTTGTGTATTAATCAGCCCTTGTTCGTGCAGTGACTTTAGCACAGCTTCTGAATAGACAATAAGTCCGTCTGCCGCCATAACCGCTTCTTTTTCCCGTTCCATAATTTCATGCAAAATAAAAGATTTATTTGGGTTCATTTCCTGATACTGAGTGAACAATGGGCAATCATATATAATAATAGTCTTCGTCCCATGCGAACCTTGGTGCGATGTAAGCGATTGCCCATAAGATAGAAACTCGATTAACACGTGTGGATCTAAGGATTTTTCCCAGAACTGTTGTACATAATCCTTTTGATTCTTAATATATTTATTCTCCTTAAGATATGTAAAAAACAATAAAAATAATTTTTTTATATATTTTTTTAACCTACCTTGGTTTGAGAATATATATTTTGAATCTTTATTTTTATAATTTGGATGCTTTACAACCTCGTATTGACTCGACAACAATGCAGCGACCGAAGTAAGATAAAGAGCCACGGCCGAGTTTTTATTTGAAAAATTAAATGCGGGATTATTTGATGATATAACAATTTTTTTTTTCATATTTACTTGTCTTCAAGCAGTGTTTCGAGATCCAATGTACGCTGGTTATAGCTATGCTTTTCCAGATAAAATTCGTAATTAAATTTGGAATAAACATAATCTATGTTCATCAGTACCTGTTCAAGTTTATCGGTAAAAGGTTTTTCGGAATCGATCCAAATACCCAATCTATTTTTAGTGGTATATTTTGAGGTCACTCCTTTCGGAGAAAATAATAGGTAGGGTTTTCGCAACAACAAATATTCATAGTATTTAGTAGTACGATAATCCTTGTTATGTTCGGCCAATAGAATAATGGGAAATGTGCAATTATTTAAATCCTCAAATATTTTTTTACCAATCGGAGTACTAAAACTAACTATATTCATGTGATACTTAAAACGTTTACTTATATGATTTTCTGGAGTGAAAAACCGGATATCTAAACGTCGATATAAATTTTTGTTATATTTATTTATGTAATCCAATGTTTTTAATAACCCATTAACAATTTTCTCCGTACCCTGATATAAGGAACCGCCATACACTAAAACAATTTTATTTTTAGGATAAAATTTATTAAAAATAATATCTTTGAAATCATCTTCATCATATGCATGTTTTAATTCGATACATTTATCCGATGTTGTATTAATATGTTTCGCTAATCTCTCTAGCAATAACATTGATGGAGACAAAATACTATTGGCTTTATCAAATACATTTTTTACATATTTTTTTTCTTCTAGTAAACGTTGTCCTGATAAATTTATAAGGCCAAAATTTTTGGCTCCCAGCCAAGGGTCACGAAAATCAACTATAAAATTGAAATCCATCTCATTTTTTAGATCAGCCAAATAACTAAGATAATAGTAAGGAGGAGAAGTAATTATTACATTCTTAATATCATATTTATGTAACAATTTTTTGACTTTATTTTTAAAAATTTTTTCTGACAAAAAAGTGGAATCAAAGACTCTCTTGGCTGAAAAAAGAGTAAAATATTTATGAGTTATCCTGTAAGTTAATCGATCCCATATTGAGTTAATTGGTGCACTAAATACTTTAGGATATTTATAATTCAATGAGTGCTGTTGAATTTTTGTAGAAAAATATTCATGCTGCCAATCGGATGAATAATTCATAGGATTAACAGCTGCTAAAGTATGAACTTCCCAATCTCTTTTATCCAAATACTTAGCAAACTTAACCCATCTCCTTCCACCAATACCGGGATAAGGAGGCAAATAATAGCCAATAATTAATACCTTTTTCAATTGAATATAACTCGGCTTATCGCTTATAATTGCCTAATCGAAGCAATACTAGTAAACCGTTTTCTATTTTATAAACAGTCTGGTTGTCAGATAAGGTATTTGTTCGATGAGTTACCGTAATAACAGTAATATCAAGAGACTTTATCTCATTAAGAATTAACATTTCAGTATCGGCATCCAAAGCAGATGTTGCCTCATCAAGAACTAAAACCTCAGGATCTCCATATAATGCCCGAGCAATGGAAATTCTTTGTCTCTGACCTCCACTTAACATTGCGCCGGCATCGCCAACTTGTGTATAAATACCCTCCTTCGTATTTAAATATTCTAATATATTTGATTGACGTAGAACTCTATATAATTTTTCTTCATCATAGACCCGGTGAAATACTACATTTTCAGCAACACTTGCATCAAATAGGAATACTGATTGAGGAATATAGCCAATTTTATTACGCCAAGACCGAATGTTACTATTTTTCAACTGGATATTATCGACTAAAATATTCCCTTCATTCTGTCTCAATAGACCAATGATAAGATCGATCAGTGTACTCTTTCCGTGTCCACTTTCTCCCACAAATGCTATATGCTCACCTTTCATAATCGTCAGTGAAATATTATTTAACACTGGATCACGATTATCGTATGAAAATTTTAATTTATCAAGTTTCAAAGAAGTGTTAAACGCCAAGTCCTCATCACCTAGAATTTCGACAGCGCAATTAAATTCTCGATGAATCACCTTCAGTGATTCAGATGAAGCCAAAATTTGATTATACGATGTGAGTACTCTATTAAGAGAAGGCAATATGCGATACAAAGCTAACGAAAACAAAATAAAAATTGGCATAAGGGGCTGAGCACTTGAATCATTTATCCATACATAACAAGAAAGCCCAACAACCATTATAATAAACCCAATGGACTCCAATCCGAGCCTGGGTATATTTTGTAGCACACTTATGTGCGTACTACAGCTAGATGCGTCAGAAGCTGCGTTTCCAAATTGTTGAATACTGAAATTTTCTAATGAATAAAGTTTTAATATGCGAAAATTACCAAAAGAACTATTGAGTGATCTGAACTGAATCCGAGTTGCCTTGACTCGCTCACCGCCTTTCTTCTTAATTTTTGATGAAACTAACTTCATGACAAATAAAGCCGACACAGAAAGCATGATAGTTATGGTTAATGCGACTTTATAGTTAGCATAAACAATAATAATATAAAGAAAAATTAACACAAAAATTTCTGTTATTATTGTTAAAAATCCAGAAAATATTTGATTTATTTGACTTGATTCAGATGCCACTATTCTTGTCATATCACTCACATTACGCCGTGTATAATCCAATAAAGTGTTGCGCAGATAATTAGAAAATAACTTTGTAGATAATACATAACATCTTTCATTACTATATCTAGTTACTAGATAGGTATTAAATAAGGTAATTATGAGCCTCATAAAAAAAATGGTAACTATTATTAAACCTAATACAACGACAAATTTTGACTCACTTTCAATACCTGATATTTGGAATGCTTGTGCGAGAAACTCATTAGACTTAATGAATTCAAAATTGCTCACAATCACTATAAATGGAGCAACTAACGATATACTCAACGCTTCAAAAAAAGCTGAAAAAATAGAAAAAATTGAAACCCCAATGAACAATTTTTTCTGTTTTTTAGACAAAATATCATAAGCTAAACGAAAATTATTTTTAATATCTTTCACAATCAATTAAATTCAACGCTGAGTATTTGGTATATTATCATTGACTATTTTTTTTGGAAAAGATAGTTTGGATTTTTCATCACCAAGTTATATTTTTTAGTTTTTATAACTTCGTACATAACCCTATTGATACCGTCCCATCCAGAACCATCTGATGAATCATCAAACATTAAAAACCCTCCATTTTCTAATACACTATCTGCATCTAAAAAATCTTTCTTAACTCCTTCATATGAGTGATCACCATCAATAAAACAAAAAGAAAATTTCATACCTAATTGAACATCTCTTCCAAATAAGTCCTCAATAGACAAACGACTTTTCCATATGCTGAAAAACTTACGTGAATTCATGTGAAATGTTAATGGTAAATTGTCTTCACTAAAAAATTTGGTATTCCTAATAAAGGACTTTTTGACAAATTCGTTATATTTTTGAAACTTATAATTTTTTTTAAAAAAAACATTATCATCCGGTTTCAACTGCCAATAATCCACTGTGTAGATGTTGTTGTTTTTACCAAGTTTATCAACTAAATATGTCAAAATATTTGTAGAAAGACCCGCAAACGCTCCAATTTCCAATATAGGTGAATCCGTCTTCAGGTGTTTTATTACGTAATCCCAAGCATATATATTCCCTTTCTCTAACATATCACCGCTGCAGATATAACTCATATACTGTATGTAACCATCTTCATAGAGATGTGTTTTTGGAACAAATAAATACTTAATAAAAAAATAATTTTTTTTTATTAGTTTTAACATTTTGTGTCTCAAATAATTCATATATATGCATTCCCAAAACCTATGTAATTCACCAAAAAATAATTTTTTAATTTAGTCAAATAACATATCAATGTATTGTTCTTTTAGTGCAGTCCAACTAAATTTAGATTTAAACAGATTTTTATTATTTTGACCCTCTAATATTAACCAGTTCGGATCGTTATTTTGCTTATAGGAAATGTATTGAGATAAAGCCCCCTCCACATCCATTTTTACACAGGATTTTTTATCATTCGAAATCCAATGAAAAATCTCCCTATCATGCAATATTATAGGTAATCCAGCTCGCATTGCTTCGAGTATTACAATTCCAAACCCTTCCTGTTTTGATGCTAAAACAAACACATCTGCTAACTGATAAATTTCTTCTATTTCATTCCTGTCAACCGATAAATGCACAAATCGATCACCTAATAGCTCTCTGCCTTTTACGATCAAATCTGGTTCGTGAATGGCTCCGCACAGCAATAAGGTCCAATCCTTTGGTAACTTTAGTGTTTCATCAATCAGATATTCCATGTTCTTATGCGGACGATTTATGACACCTACACTCAATAAAACAAATTCTGTTTCTATGTTATACCTTCTTTGCAACCTGTATTTTTCTTCAACAGAATATCTAGGAAACTCCTTTTCGGGTATAAAATGTGGAATAAGGTAAGATTTTTTACTAATAAGATGGGTATCAAAATATTTTTTTTGCTTATTATAGTTTTCAATATTTGGCTGATGAAAAATATCTCCCATTGAAAAATATTCCTCAGGATCAATCCAAACACCATGGGTAAATATAATAATTGGTGACCCTGGTAAAAGTAGTTTAAATTTTAAAAGTACTTTACCAACCATTGGCTCGATCACAAGCAGTTTTTTATATTTTTTTTGATCGATAATACAATGGAATATAAATTTCGCAGCAAAAAAAATATACTCCCAGTAAACAGCATCACCTCTAAAATTTTTTAATATACGAATAAAAAATGAATATCGCGATGGTGAATCAAGACTTTTCTCATTTTTAAAGTTTTTTCCACTACGCTTATACAAAAAAATATCATTTTTGTTTTTCATCTCATTGCTCAACATATCGAACAATAGCCTTGAATGTGTTTCGTACCCCCGCATAATATCGTCTAATCCGGAACATAATATCGCTAGCCCATGTATCCTCTCTTTTTTCAATTCTAAATAGCTCCACATCAAATCATGCATTACCAAAAACTTATATACTTTTTCCCAAAAAAGTAATTTCTAATACGCAACGATTACATAGATTTTCGTTACGATCACATTTAGTCAGCAAGTATGCATATTAACTATCTGACTATATATTTCATATACCTCTGCACTTAGTTTCTTAGCATCATGATTTTTTCGAATGCGCTCAAATGCTCTTTCTGCCTTGACTTTAATTTGTTCAGGATTTTTTATTATATCTGTTACATAGTGTGACAAACCTTCCTGTATAACTTTTTTAAGCTCTGCTCTTCCTATCTTTGAGGAAATATATGCTTTATCATTCTCATCTTTAGGTACTTTAATAACCCAACCACATTGGTTGTTATTAATTTCAACCAATGCCTTGATATCTGTAGTTATTACAGGTGTTCCACAAGCTTGCGCTTCTAAAACAGAAAATCCATAAGAATCATCATGAGTAGGCAAAAGTGCCACGTGAGTAGACTTCAATAATTTCATCACTTCGTCATTACTCAAACTAGGGTGATATATAATATTTTTTGGAGTAATTTTTAATTTATTTTTAATTTTTTCGATATCCCTATCATCGGTATTGCTGGCATATTGGTCTGTCTCTAAGGTAGAAACTAAATTTAACTCACAACGATGATATTTTTCGCAAACATCTGAAAAAACTTGCAGTATTTCCCTCCCTCCTTTTCTAAAAAACTGTCTACCGATAAACGTAAAGACAATTTTTTTTGATGGATCATTTTTTTGCAATGCCCTATCATGAAAAATCACTTGTTCGGGTGAAATAATAACCAATTTTTCTAATATTTTTTCTGCCAGATGTGGATACTCGCGACGCAAATAGGAGCACTGAATATTCGCCGCATTTTGGGACATAGCAATAAGCTTTTTACATGAGCTATGAGCCAAACGTTTCACAGCAATGTTTTCGAAAAATTTTGGTACTTTTCCCAGTCTTGGTAATTTATCTTCAAATGATGAGACCCAAGGTTTTGATGAAAAACTAACTCCATTAAACAAATGCAAAATATCATACTCATAAGGAGTTATCCCGCTGTAAGTATTTTGTAAAAAACACCATATTTTGTTAAATAATATAAAACCTAAATGAGCTCCAAGTTTGCATGCATCTGGAACACGTACAAATTCGATATCTGAATTTTTCACATACAAATAAGCCCGTTTGTCCAAATAGGTATTGTGTACGTAACCAATTTTCATGTATTCGTTCCGAGGGTAGTTGTGATTAGGAAATCAGGCCTATCTTTGGCCGAGAAGGTTTCACATCTATGCAATAACAATATTGTCAACAATCAATATTTGATGTTATGCCAATTACGAGCCAGACAAATAAAAGCATTAATTACCCATATTCCTATCTTGGATATTCATAATAATTTACAAAAATCAGATTTATTCAATTTATTACCAACAAAATTTAACAACTTATTGTGCTCCTTCGCCACCAAATTCCACGTAAACCTTTTTTTTACTTTTTGTACCGAGTGATCGGCTAGGGATATCTTTTCACTATTAGATAGTTTCATGAAATCAATAAAAGCACATTTCAGTGCTTCCACACTATTTTTTTGAATAAGATATCCATTTGTTTCATCGACAAGAACTGCTGTTGCACCAGTATCTGTTACAATAATTGGAAGTCGGTTTGCCATTGCTTCTAATACAACCGTTGGCATTCCTTCAAACAAAGTGGGTAGCACGAATATGCTACTTTCATTATATAAATCAACCAGCTCCTTATCAGAAACAAATCCCCTAATTTGAACGTTATGTTCAACATTTTCTAATTTAAATTTTTCATAGAGTGGTCCATTACCAACAAATACAAACTCAAATTTATCAGTGAATCCCTCATTATTTAATTCACTAATTGCCTGCATTAGTATATGTATTCCCTTATTGTGGGCAAACCTAGCAACAAATAACACCTTGGTAATGACACTTCCTATTCCATTTTTTTTTTGCACAAGTTCAGGAACGCATACACCATTAGGTATTTCATAAATTTTTTTTTCAGGTATTTCTTTACGAAGAATAGATGTTAGCTTTCCACCGAGTGATATAACAAATAGGGATTGACAAAATACGTGTCGAAATATTATTTTAAACGGTATAGCAATCAATTTTTCCCTAAATGAGAGCGCTTGAAACGGTTCTAAACCATGTGGGTTCACTATTAGTCTATTTTCGAAGAAAACGGCACGATACCATACAGACAATCCTTGAGAATAAATAACAAAATTTTCTGGTAACGTAATTAACTTATTGTAAACACGTTTAGAATATCGATAACATTCTAACAAGTAGTTATTTTTTAAATTAATATCATCAATTACTATTTCTTTTATATGAAGATGACTTTCAAAAACTTGAGTACCAGAATGTGGATGAATAACAACAATATTATGATTGTATTCGACTGCTATTGTTTCTATCAATAATCGAGAATGCCTTTGCATACCACCGATGGTGAAAGGGTAAATTCCATCTACGCAGAATACTATATTCATTAAATTAAAATACTATTCATAGTCAATAATATACCTTTCATCATACTATTTTTTACTTTCTACACAAACCGCCATAGCAAACCGGTCTTTTTCTTCAACCAACTTAAACATTGAATTTTCTGCATCACCATACTTGCACTTTCTCACCATAACGAACCCTGTCGATTCAAGCTCCAACTTGATGGATTTATAATCCCACATCCAAAGATGCTTACTATTTCCGAGTGCGGAAAAAAGTGTTGCTAGAAAACCTTTGGGGCTAACTTCTTCACCCATTAGAGTATTTTTTACAAATTGAATGCTTGCATCTGCATTATCTGAATTTAAATAAATTTCGGCAAGATATCTGAGATCAGGTACGACCAACCGAAACACTCCACCCTTTTTTAGTATTTTATAGGTATTCCGTAATGCTCTACGAAAACCATGTAAACTCAGATGTTCCAACATGTGGCTGCAGAAAATAGCATCGACCGATTCCTCTTTTAGAGGTAATCCTCTAACAATGTCACCATATTTTACATTGTCTGGAAAACGTTTTTCATTTTTTGTATAAAGCATACCTAAAACAAGTATGCGCTCAAATCTCAAAGTCATAGATGCATCGTAATTAACCCACGGAATGGGTGCTGTAAATCCACACCCATAATTTACACATTTCATAAATACATGCAGCCTCTAATTAAAAATAGTAATTATTTTCGAGTAACCATATAGTCATCAAAAACTAATACATCCATATTTGTCCTCAGAAAACAGGCCAACGCCTCCTCAGGAGAACATACAACGGGCTCATTTTCATTAAATGAAGTATTAAGCAACATAGGGACATCAGTAATGTTAAAAAATGACTGAATTAATTTATAATACTTAGGATTTTCTTCGTAACAAACTGTTTGCAAGCGACCAGATCCATCTACGTGTGTTACAGCAGGGATCTGTTTTCTGCGTTTTTCTCGAATCTGAAACACCTTCATCATAAAGGGAACATCATCATTTTCTTCAAACCAGTCATCAACGGACTCTCTCAAAACTGAAGGTGCAAAAGGTCGAAAAGATTCCCTGCGTTTAATTTTCAAATTCAATATATCTTTAATATCTGACCTACGTGGATCACATAATATTGATCTATTGCCGAGTGCACGGGGCCCCCATTCCATTCTCCCTTGAAACCAACCAATAACTTTTCCTTCCGAAATTGCAAGCGCTGTCCTATTACAAAGCTCATCAATGTCATCGATATTCTCTACTTTACAATCTTCCCTAAGTAATTTGTTCGAATTAGAATCTAATAATTTTCCAATTTCTGTCTTTGTATATGATGGCCCCCAATAAGCATGTTTCATTTGATTTTTACACTTTATGCTACCGCTAAAATTTCTCCACGCAATAAATGCTGCTCCAACAGCGCCTCCCGCGTCACCCGCTGCTGATTGAATGTATATATTTTTAAAAGGCGTATTCCTTCTTATTTTTCCATTAGCGACAGAATTCATCGCACATCCCCCGGCTAGAGACAAATTATCGATACCACAAGTTTTGTGCAAATATCTTAGGATATGAAAAAAAGCTTCTTCATACATAAATTGCACTGACCTCGCAATATCAAAATACTTTTTTGATAGTTTTTCATTATTTCTAGCAGGTCCTAACAGGGTTTCCATTTTAGTTGAGTATATTTTTCCTATAATGGGTGTTCCGCCATCCCATTCATACACGACATTTTCCTTATGATGCTTAAAATAGTCTAAGTTTAAACTATATTTTCCGTCTTTTTTCAGTTTCACAATCTGTCGCATTTCTTCAACATAAACAGGATCTCCATAAGGTGCTAGCCCCATAACCTTGTATTCATCTCCATAATTTAGGAACCCAAGATACTGCGTTAATGCTTGATAGAATATTCCCAAAGAATGTGGAAAAAGTACATTTTCCATAACATCAATACGATCGCCCTCACCCACTCCCCAAGCACCACTGGAAAAATCCCCGAATCCATCTATTGATAAAACCACTGACTTGTCAAAAGGGGATACATGAAATGCGGATGATAAGTGACAGAGGTGATGATCAATGTAATTTATTTTTCCCGTAAACTCATCTATCGGAAAATTTTTTTTAAGATTATCTAATAACGAATGCCTAAGATTCCTATTTTTTAATTTTGACATTACGTAAGTAAAATTTAATTTATTTAGTAATATATATTTAATTTTTTGCGCGATATTTGATTTCGAGTTTTGATTAATAGCTACTACTTCTACAGCAGATAAACTAATATTCCCCTCTTCTAAACAGTATTTAATTGCTTCCGACGGGAACCCAGCCCAGTGCTTAATTCTACGAAACCTTTCTTCTTCCGCAGCTGCGACTAGAATTCCATCCTTAAGCAAAACAGCCGATGAATCACCATGAAATGCATTGATACCAATAATATACATAGTTTTATTTATTACTTATTGTCGAATGAATGATAGAAAGATATGAATTTTTAAGCTGTGTATAAATTTTTTCAGAATTTAGATTATTGGCGATAAATTTGTTGCAATTTTTTGCCATTTTATTTCTCAGATGAGCATTATTCATCAAATCCTCTAATGCGCTGGCAAAATATTTTTCCTTGGAATCCACGATGATCCCGGTTCCGGCCTCAACGATATCCATGGAAATTTGTACCTCCTTTGTAACAATTACCGGACAGGATTGAGACATGGCTTCAACCAATACATTACCGTAGTTTTCGTGCATGCTGGGTAACAGTGTTAAATATGACTGTCTGTATAGAGACACCAAGCGTGATTGCTTTAGCCTTCCTAACCAATTAACGAAGTTATCAATACCTAACTTTAAAGAAAGATCAATCAAGGTTTTTTGGTACTCTTTATCTCCCTCACCTGCAATGTCTAACACCACAGAGCATCCTCTATTTTTTAGTATTTTCATTGTTTTTAAGATAAGCTCTAACCTTTTATGCGGGTGTATACGACCCACAAATAACAATCTTTTTTCCCCAAACTCTACGAATGGAAACTTATTTGTCTC
>CAYREN010000035.1:0-21572 GCA_964423255.1 uncultured Roseivirgaceae bacterium
CAGATGGATTGCATCAGGCACTTGAAGCCAAGGAAAATGTCAAGGTAGAAGATGCTACGCAAACCTATGCTACCATCACACTCCAGAATTATTTTAGAATGTACCACAAACTTTCTGGTATGACAGGAACTGCCGAAACTGAAGCTGGAGAATTCTGGGATATTTACAAACTTGACGTTGTCGTAATCCCTACAAATGACAATATCGTCAGAAACGATTGGGAAGATAAAGTTTATAAAACTGTAAGAGAAAAATTTAATGCCGTTGTTGACGAGATCGTTGAATTGACCAATCAAGGCAGACCAATACTGGTGGGTACCACGTCGGTAGAAATATCAGAACTGTTAAGCAGGATGCTTCACATGAAGAAAATCAAACACCAGGTATTAAATGCTAAACAACACCAGCGAGAAGCTGAGGTTGTAAAAATGGCTGGTGAATCAGGCACTGTTACCATAGCCACAAATATGGCAGGTAGGGGAACGGATATTAAACTTACTCCTGAATCCAAGGCTGCCGGAGGACTGGCAATATTGGGTACAGAAAGACACGAGTCAAGGAGAGTTGACAGACAGTTACGAGGGCGATCGGGAAGACAGGGAGATCCGGGTTCATCGCAATTTTTTGTTTCTCTTGAAGACAATCTCATGAGGTTATTTGGCTCTGACAGAATTGCCAAATTAATGGATAGAATGGGTTTAAAAGAAGGCGAGGTAATCCAACATTCTATGATTACAAAATCTATTGAGCGGGCGCAAAAGAAGGTCGAAGAAAATAACTTTGGTATTAGAAAACGACTTCTCGAATATGATGACGTGATGAACTCGCAAAGAGAAGTTATCTATAAAAGACGAAAAAATGCCCTGTTTGGTGAACGCCTTCAACTCGACATTTTGAACATGCTGAATGACACGTGCGAAGATATTATTATAAACACCAAAGGGTCTGAAGATTATGATAGCCTGAGACTAAATTGTATTAGTATTTTAGGTCTTGACTTTAAACTTACCAAAGAAGAGTTCGACGATATGTCTGAGGCAGAATTGGCAGATAAGCTATACATAGACGGTCTAACCAATTATAAAGAGAAAAACAATGGAATATCTGAGAAGGCCATGCCTATCTTCAAAGATATTTTCAAAAATAAAGGGGCTACAGTAACCGAAATATTAGTGCCGATAACGGACGGCAAAAAACAAATTGGTGTAGCCACCAATTTGCAAAAAAATATCAACACAGGATGCAAGGAGCTGATCTTAAGTATTGAAAAAATTGCAACTCTTGCCATCATTGATCAGCTGTGGAAGGAACACTTACGTGAAATGGACGACCTGAAACAATCTGTTCAAAATGCAGTTTACGAACAAAAAGATCCGTTATTGATATACAAATTTGAGGCATTTGAGTTGTTCAAAAGATTTGTTGCAAAAGTTAATGAAGATACCATATCATTTCTTACGAAAGCGATTCTTCCTGTAAGAGAAGCTGATGAAGTTCAGGAAGCGAGAAATCGACGAGAGGCAAGAAAAAATTATCGAGAATCAAAAGAAGAATCTCAATCATTATTGTCGGGAGGAGAAAATCCTGAAGCCAGAAACAGACCTCCGGTTGAAAAAACCGCCCCCCGAAAGTCTATGCACATACCAGGTAGAAATGAACGGGTAACTGTGCAATATGAAGATGGCTCAATGAAAAAAGAGGTCAAATTTAAAACTGTAGAACAGGACGTACTGGCTAACAAATGCGTAATTGTAGAAGGCTAAATAGAAAAGAAATGTGCAGGATATTTATTATTCTTTTGATATTGGTTTATGGCTGCTCACCAAAGTTGGCAACCAAAGGAGATACCGAAGATTATAGTGAAGATGTTTCGGAATTTCGCCCTATGAATACAAATGATGTGAATACTTCAGACGTGGTTATGAATGAAGATTCAAAAGGACCCTATGTCACGCCTACACACGATATCAATAAAGAAATGTCCTCAATCATGGATAGCATTGTGGCTCAAAATCTCAACAAAATGTACCTTACTTATACCATACAGGTGTATATTGGTAGAAGCAGAGAAGAGGCCAACCAGATCCGTGAAAAAATTTATCGAGTATTACCAGAGGAAAAGCCAATATTGACCTACCGTCAGCCGAGCTATAAGGTGTTTATTGGTAAATACCACGAGAAGGTAGATGCATATAAAACACTTAACATATTGAGGGCAAGTTTCCCCGGTGCCATGTTGGTCCCTCAACACAAACGAATGGAATAATTTTGATAAGTATTTTCTCATCACTTATCCAACTGACATTAATTTTTTGTCGACAGTAGAGTTAGTTGAATATTCAATTAAATAGTAAGAACCAATTTAGGTTATGGAAATAAAAGCAGAAATAAAGCGTATAGCAGAAAACAATGCCAAAGAAATAATTGGTATGAGACATCATTTGCACAGCCATCCGGAATTATCTTTTCATGAATTTGAAACTGCAAAATTTGTAGCCTCTTCACTAAAAAAAATTGGATTGCATCCGACGGAAGGAATTGCCAACACTGGTGTTTCGGCATTAATTAAAGGTAAAAATCCAGATAAAAAAGTAATCGCTTTACGTGCGGATATCGATGCGTTACCCATCAAAGAAGCAAATGACATATCTTATAAATCAAATAATGAGGGTGTGATGCATGCTTGCGGACATGACGTTCACACATCTTCTTTATTGGGTACTGCTACAATCCTGAATCAGCTTAAAGATCAGTTTGAAGGTACGATTAAATTGATATTCCAGCCGGCAGAAGAAAAGGCACCTGGTGGCGCATCCTTGATGATAAAAGAAGGAATTTTACAAAACCCTGCCCCAAAAAATATTATTGGCCAACATGTGGCACCCCTTATTCCAGTAGGAAAAATAGGATTTCGGGAAGGTATTTATATGGCCAGTGCCGATGAACTTTATCTTACTGTCAAAGGCAAGGGGGGTCACGCCGCTATGCCACAAGGCAATATTGATCCGGTGCTGATTGCCTCACATATAATCGTTGCTTTACAGCAAGTTGTTAGCCGATTTGCTACGCCTACTACGCCTACGGTTTTATCATTTGGAAAAGTTATTGCAGAGGGTGCAACCAACATCATTCCTAATGAAGTAAAAATTGAGGGTACTTTCAGAACACTTAGTGAACCCTGGAGAAAAGAAGCAAAAATAAAGATGAAGAAATTGGCGGAGGGAATAGCTGAATCTATGGGCGGATCTTGTGAATTTCATATTCTTGATGGCTATCCATATTTGTACAATAATGAAGAACTGACCAGGAGAAATAAAGGATTTGCGATAGAATACATGGGCGAAGAAAATGTTATTGATCTTGATATCTGGATGGCTGCAGAAGACTTTGCCTATTATTCCCAGGAAATAGATGCTTGCTTTTACCGGCTTGGAGTACGCAATGAAGAAAAAGGTATTACATCCAATGTGCACACGCCTACTTTTAATATCGATGAAGAGGCCCTGGAAATCGGATCTGGGTTGATGGCATGGATGGCGATAAAGGAGTTAGAGATTATTGGTTAAATAGATTTCCTACTTGAATTCA
Organism: uncultured Roseivirgaceae bacterium; assembly: GCA_964423255.1. Classification (GTDB taxonomy): domain Bacteria; phylum Bacteroidota; class Bacteroidia; order Cytophagales; family Cyclobacteriaceae; genus JAAUQL01. The sequence goes on from CAYREN010000035.1 coordinate 3,589, forward strand.
ACCTCATTAACCAACTATTTTCCAGCATCAGAAATATTTAAGGAATAATTTATTATGAACCTAATCCTGTTTCTTTGTTTTTCTCCTTTTCACATTATAAAACATCTCTTGATAACCAATTTCTCCGTCTTCTGAAATAGCTTCTACCACCACTTGCATCTCCCCAATGTTATCTGCATTATAAAAAGTCATTGAAGCCTTGCCCAAGCTATCAACCTTGATGTTAGGTGCCCAATGAACTAATGCACGCAAGTCTGGTTTTACCCAGTCAGCGGCAGAAATATTTTGGTACTTTGGGGTATAAAACTCCCGAGGTGGTGAAAATACAGGAATAGATGTATGTACAATGCCTATTGGTTTTTTCACATCAAAAAGGCCTTTCCCTCCTTTAGTATATATGGCAATCACGCTTCCCAGATAAGGTGCTTCGATAGGGCTGGCTCCAGGAAATGCTTCAAGAAAGAGTTTGCGGAAATTTTTCGCATTCTTAATAATTTCAAAACTACTGACTTCACTAGGAGGGATAATTTCAATATAACCATAATTGTAATTCAAAACCGGAACACCATCAACGACCACAAGAGTTATTCCCGGACTGCCTACCACGCTTGCATACAATTCACCATTTGTCTGTCTTTCGATAATTACTTGTTTTCGAAAATTAAATAAAAGAACACTATACAGCCCATAAGACCACTTTTCCTCCTTCTCTGCTATGTCTTCCCCACTAATTACCAGTTCAGGTTTGCCATATTTTTCCATAACTATCTTTCTTTCAGGAGTCATTTTGTACCCTTCTATCACAACTTCGTCCAAATACGTGATACCTGTGGATAAGCGAAATGCATCTTCCACCATTTTACGCTCAATATTTTTTTTCACAAGTGAAAGTGCCACACTGTCCACACTTTCAATCAACTTGATATGATCAAAAGAAATATCCGGGGATTCCTTTTTATTTATTACAATTTTATAATTCTTTTTTTCTCCGGATTTTTTGGCGCTTTGAATCAAAATATTAAGATCATGACCATATTCATCATCTACATTGAAATTAAATCTGCCTAATGAATCTGTTGTTTGTGATTGAAAAGAATGGAAATTACCAAAGGTCATCATTGTCAACTCTACCGCCTTCTTTTTATTTTGAAATAATGTTCTGCTCACAACACCTGATACAGAAAGACCAGGCTCTGGCTGAAACAGGATACTATCTATAGATTTTGTATAGCGGTACTTCCGCCAGCCCTGTGTGAGCAATAGCGCATCCTGGTCTTGATGCCTACTATTACTTTCCTTACTGAAATAAAATCCGGGGTTTTCTATCTCGCCTTTTAAGTCTGAACTCAATAAAAAATAAGACAATATATTTTGACGTATACTTTGCATCTGCCCCATTTGCTCCTTATTCAATACCAGCAATGATAAATTAGCATTTACTACCTCACCATCATTATTTGTGGTTTCCATCGTTAGCCTGGACAGTTCGCGTTGTGAATATGTATTCTTGTTAGTAGAAAGCTTAATATGTATCCTGCTTTCCGGCCTTTCATTAAAATACAGCCTTTCTGCAACGGAGTGCATTGGACGATCCATCATTGTAAAGGCAATAATACCTTCCGGAAACTTATTAGCTGCCAGGAAAACCACTAACACTCCTTCCGTCAAACGTCCTTTTATTTCATAGTAAATCATTCCTCTGCAAGAAGCCTGTATGTAAATGCTGTCATTTTTCAGATAGTTAGAAGAGGCTATTAAGCGTATTTTCTTCCCTATTTTATTTACTGACAGCACATTGCCTAAGGGTGCGACGTCCGGTAAGGGGTAAATTAATGACGGCCTTTCTTTAGATTGTGATGTTAGTCTGGCAAAGTAAGTATCATTGCTATCCACATTGTTAAGCATAAAACCTCCCATACCCAATTGGTTGCTGTTAAAAAAGGCAACGACCTCACCTTGTCCATCAATTATTTCCCCAGTTACACGTTTTCCTTTACCGTGAGAGTCCAATGCCTTGAAGCCTACCTTACTCTGAATCCCATATACCAACTCGCCACTTTCAGGGAAAAATTGCAAATCGAGATAATCTTTATTTAAAGCAATAGTTTTAGCACGACTAAGAAAGTTATTGGTCTGAAATTGCAAGGTAATAAACTGGCTTTCATCAGGCACGGCATAATCAATCTGGTATTTATCGTCCTTGTTTTTTTTTATCGTCAGAGTATCTTTCTTCTCGTCTAGGGTGATGAAAATGGTTAGTTTGTTTTTGTGAAGACTGTCTATTGCTAAGGGATCAAAATTAGCTTTTATCCGACGTTTATTATTCTGCATATTTACCAGCGTAACATTACGTATTGGATTCACTTCTTTTTTTGATGAGGTAGTAAACACATGAATGTATTGTTTAAAGAAAAAACCTGAATCAAAATTTTTGTTCCATTCAGTGTAAGTTCTGATCAAATAAAGACCTTCAGCATATGCTTGATTCAATTCAAAAAAACCATCTCCAATGCCATTATCTATCTTTATCAACTTCTTTTCTATTATTTTTTCATCGGGGCCTATCAACTCCACATACAGCACTCCGCTCAATGTAGTTGAGGTGTGGTCAACGGCATTTGTAACGATGGACTTGAACCAGATAGTTTGATCTGTTGTATAAATGGTGGCATCCAATTGCAAGTAAATTTTCTCAGCTAATGAAACTTTAGTATTGACACTCTGTGCATAGAAAGGAGAATAAGAAAAAGACCCAAATAAAACCACTAAAATGAAAAATAGAATATGCCCCTTAATAGAAGTATAAAAATAAATTTGCATGTAATCCGAAAGTATTAAGTTGAATGATTCGTATTATTAAAAGTAGTTATTTTATACTAAACAACTATCTTTTCGCCTTATCAACCATTGGGAAAGTGCTCACAGAATTTAAGACTTTTTATTCCTCCGCGAGGGTAAATATCTTGTCCAGAACATAATAATAAGCTATAAAACTTTGTCATAATCTCCAGATTTAAATTAGATTCTAATTCCTGCTTCATTTTTAAATTTTATTACCTTCCACTTTTAATTATTGGATATTTCACAATATCTCTCAATTACCCAATGTCAAAAGATTATTTCAGATTCAAGCAGTTCACAATTTTTCAAGATCAATGTGCTATGAAGGTCACAACTCTTGCATGTATCCAGGGGGCATGGCTTCCGGATATCTCCCCAAAAAATGTATTGGACATTGGAGCTGGTACTGGACTTCTTACTTTAATGAGCGCACAAGAGTTCGATTGTAAAATTGACGCTGTTGAAATTGATTATGATGCCTACGCCCAGATGAAAGAAAATGTCGCCAACAGCACATGGTTCAACAGGATAACATGTCATCACGACGATATTAAAAATTTTGCTTTATTAAATAATAAGTATGACTTCATAATTTCCAACCCTCCCTTTTTTGAAAATCAGCTCAAGTCATCAAAAAATAAAATCAACAAAGCAAAGCATGAATCAGGAATAAAAATGAATGATTTGGTTGATGCTATTTCCAATTTGTTAAGCAATGATGGAAAAGTATCAATCTTGCTGCCTCCTTATGAAACAACAGGAATGATAGAGCTTTGCAAAAGCAAATTATTGTATCCTGACAAGCAACTAATTATTTGTGATTCTGAAAAAAAAGACCCAAAGTGTATTGTAACAATCCTTTCTAAGAAACCAAAAAAAATAAAAATCAGTAGGTTGATAATCAAAAGATCTGATGGCTTTTATACAGATCAATTTAAATCTTTACTAAAAGAGTTCTACTTGTATTTGTAGTTTAACAATAATTGAAATTGTTAAAGATGAACTCAAATGTTACACTTATCAATTAGGACTATATCAATATAAAATTTACAAAACAATATTTAATTTTTCTAAAACTGGAAATTGAACATCAGGTGAAATATTGAATATCCTATATAATATATCATAAAATGGTTTTGCATCCGTATTCGGAAAATATTTCTAAATAAAAAGTCAAAATTTACACCATATAAAAAATCATAGCTTTTTTTATATCCTAACTACTGGTTCACACATGTGATTATTTAAAAATAAATTTTATTGATAAAAATACGCTTGAGAAAAAGCAAACCAATGCAGGAAATACATATTATTGACTTAAGAAGGCTAACCCAAGTGATCAAAACCAAATATGGTTATGATTTTACCAATTACGCTATTTCATCTTTTAAAAGAAGAGTATTAAGAATAATAGAACTCTATAAATTTAGAAGTATTGATGCGCTTATAAAAAGAATAGGTGATGAACCCATATTTTTTGAAGAATTTATTTCTGAAATCACAGTAAATGTCACCGAAATGTTCCGTGATCCCTCATTTTGGAGGATTATGAGAGATGAAATTCTCCCAAACATTCTTTTAAATCACAAAAAGGTAAGTGTCTGGCATGCCGGATGTTCTTCTGGTGAGGAGATCTATTCAATGGCCATATTGTTGAAAGAGATGGGAATTTTAGAGGAGTCCAAAATTATCGCAACTGATATAGACGATCAAATATTAAATCATGCTCGAAATGGGGTCTACACAGTTAAAAACATGGAATTAAATGAAAAAAACTATGTAAGATTTAGAGGTGAGAATGAATTAAATAAGTATTTCGAAGTTAAAAACGGGCTTGCCTATATGGATAAGTCTCTTGTGCAAGGCGTGTCTTATCGCAGGCATGACCTGGTGAAAGGAATAGTTTTTAACAAATTTGATATCGTTATCTGTAGAAATGTAATGATCTATTTCAATCAAAACTTACAAAACGATGTCTTGAAAAAACTTCATGAAAGTATTTTCAAATACGGATACTTAGCTATTGGTTCAAAAGAATCATTGATATGGTGTGAGATTGCCAACAAGTTTATCGTGGCAAATAATGAAGAGAAAATTTATAAAAAAATAAAAGAGTAGAGAAGATAGCTGATTGAATATGAAATTCCCTGAATTAAATAAAAATTTCAAGGCTATCGTGATTGGAGGCTCGGCTGGAAGTTTCCAGGGTATAACGAGAATTCTTTCTCAAGTACCTAAGGATTTTCCACTTCCAATAATAATGTGTTTACATAGATTGAAACATGTTAGAAATGGATTTATAGAAGCCTTGTCAATAAAAAGTATAAAAAATGTAATTGAGCCCTATGATAAAGAATTAATTAAAAGAGGAAAGGTTTACCTCGCTCCGGCAAACTATCATTTGTCCATTGAACTTGGTCATTATTTTAGTCTTTCTACGGAAAATATGGTAAATAATTCAAGACCCTCAATTGACATTACTATGGAAACAGCTGCTTACAATTATAAAAATAAACTGATAGGCATACTACTATCAGGAGCTAATAGGGATGGTGCAAAAGGTATGAAAAATATTTCCGACAATGGAGGATTTACAGTAGTACAAGACCTCAACGAGTGTATGATTGATACCATGCCTTCAGCAGCATTAAACATAGCAAAGATTGACTATACTCTAAATATTGAGAGTATAATAGAACTAATGGTTGAAATTCATAAGCAGTATAAATAATTTATGAAATCCTTTTATAACAAGTTAAATATCATCATAACGATATGCTTTATTATAAGCATATTATTTTCGGTTTTTAATCTATACAAGCTCCCCTTGGAATTTGAGAAGGTTTCCGGGAAGGTAGATCTTACCATAGTAAAAGAACTACTTCCGGTATTAAATCAAACTTATTTTATAGTAGGGCTGACTTTTGTATTGGGATTAGGCTCAATAATTTTCGGTTTATACCTGCTAAATAACACAAAAACAGTGGATAAAATTATTTACATTGAAAAAACTGATTCCCAAAAACAAGCTTCAAAAGACAAAGAAGAAAAAAGAAAAAAAGAAAAAATCTCAAAGCAAATAAAGCATATCCGATCAGGCTTAAAGGATATAAAAAACACTAAATCAAAATACGAAAAATTGCTGTCAAACCTTTGTATGAAAATTGAGGCCAGCCAGGGAATATTGTATTCGGTTCACCAGGAAAAAAGCAAAAGATACATAAAGCACTTCGTCACTTTTGCATACAATCTTGCGGAAAGTGAAATAGTAATATACGAATTTGGTGAAGGCCTTGCGGGTCAGGTAGCTAAAGAGGAAAAGAAATTAATTATTAGTGATATTCCAGAAGGATACATTACAATTATTTCAGGCTTGGGAAAAGCATCACCTAAGCACTTGGCAATAATCCCAATAATTGAAAACGGTGAGTTATCTCATGTTGCAGAAATTGCATCATTTAAAGAAATATCAATTTCAGATGAACATCTAATTATGGAGTCTTTGATGTTGGGAGAAAGCAACTCAACACAAGCAGCAGCAAAAGGTGCCAAGAATTAATCTGAAGATAAAAATGAAAGTGATTTGTAATCAAACAAGAAGAAATTAGATGTTCAAGAATATAAGTATAAGAGGTAAACTGACAACACTGATACTTTCACTTGTGGTTGTTACGATTTGTACTTCAGGATATATTTCCTTCTCCATTCGGAAAAATATGTTGCAGGAAAAGTATTTGCAAAATTTGAGTACGCTGGCTGATGTAAATAAAGAAAAAATCAAGGCATTTATCCATTCTGCAAAAATGGATATTGACTTAATTTCAGCATTAGAAGAATTTCATTTTATTAATAATGAAACAGAAGATTTTTCTTCAGTTGAAAGTGATACCATTCTGGAAGTAAGTATGGAAGATGCGATGATACTTTTGGAGGATGATTCAGAGGTATCTGATTTGAATGATGAAAAAAAAGCCCTTAAAACTATTAAAAAGTCCATTGGCGCAAATCAAATCTACCTCACAGATAATGCAGGAAAAATAATCATTGATACAGATTATAGTGATAACACTAATATTAAACAAGTAATCAAAGCAACGGATGACTCATTTTCGAATAGATCGCATGAAGAAAAAGTCTTCAGCAATGTATTTAAAATAGGGGAAGATTATATGGTTTCTATAGGAGCTCCTGTAGGCAATATAAAAACTACCAATGCATTATGCTTTATTGTTTACAATATCAACTCCATTTACGAAGGGTTATCGAAAGACATGGGCTTGGGTGAAACAGTAGAAATTATCCTTGCTCAAAAACGAGAAAATATTGTGCTATTTCTAAACCCATTGAAATTTGATAAAGATGCTGCTCTCAATCGAGCTGTAAGCATGACAAGTAAAGAAGGAATAGCAATAAAACAGGCTGTAAAAGGAAATTCCGGACTTGGATATTCATTGGACTATAGAAATATTGAAACGCTTTCAATTTGGGATTACATCCCAGAAACAAATTGGGGAATAGAAGTTAAAGTAGATCAATCTGAAATAAATCAGCAAGCATTTATTGTTGTGAGAAAATTTATCATATCGGGAGGACTCATATTGGCTTTCGCTACTCTGATATCTTTTCTCTTTTCACAATATATTATCAGCCCTTTGCTCTCTCTTAAAGATGCGCTCATCTCAGTCTCAAAAGGAATACTTCCAAATAATATTGATAAAAAATACAATGATGAGATTGGTCAAATGGCAGATACTACTGACGACCTTGTTCAATCGCTAAAGCGAACAGCAACCTTTGCTGAAAGTATAGGAAAGGGTGATTTAAAAGCTGAATTCAGGCCATCAAGCAAGGGAGATATTCTCGGTAATGCATTAATTGAAATGCGCGCAAGCTTGGTTGAAACAGAAAAACAAGACACTGAGAGAAACCTGATTGTAACAGGGGTAGCCGAAATAAGTGAAATATTGAGAACGCATGATACCATTGACGAACTGGGAGATGCAGTAATTGCATATATAACTGATAAAATTGGTGCTATTCAAGGTGCATTATATGTACTAAATGACGATGATCCTAAGGATCAATACTTCGAAATGAAATCTGCTTATGCCTACAGAAAGAAAAAATATTTACAAGCAAAGTTTAAGTTTACCGAAGGCTTGGTCGGTCAGGCCGCAGTAGAAAAGGAATATATATTAAGAACAGAAATACCAAATGACTATATCAGTATCACTTCTGGTATTTTAGGAGATAAGCGACCAACCGGAATATTAATTACTCCCCTGTTAACAGAAGACAAAGTTTATGGAGTAGTAGAATTTGCCGGTTTTCATAAGTTTACGAAAAGCCAAATAAAATTTGTTCATGAGATAAGCATAATACTTGCCAGAACAATTTTTAATATAAAAGTAAATGAGCGGACTAAAAAACTTCTTCAAGAATCTCAGACAATGAGCAACGAGCTTCAGGAGCAGCAAGAAGTTCTCAGGCAAAATGCTGAAGAAATGGCGGCAACACAGGAAGAGTTAAAAAGGACTAATCAACGCCTTGAAGATCAAATCGAAGAAGTGAACAGAACGCAAAACAGAATGCAACTATTGCTTGAAAATGCTTCTGAGGTTATTGCCATATATGAAAAAGTAGGGACAATAAGATATATAAGTCCATCTGTTGAAAAAATACTTGGGTACTCTCAAAATGATCTTATTGGTGTAAATGATAAGATCCATGTGGACAAAGAGGGCATTGAAAAATTTGAAAAAATGTTTGATCAAGTAATTTCAAATTCTTTCGAATCTGTCACCATTCAATATGAGTATATCAAAAAAGATGGTAGCGCAGTTTGGCTCGAATCAACGGCAACAAATTCTCTTTCTGATCCTGCCATACAAGGAATAATATTGAATAGCCGTGATATTACTGAAAGACGACGGGCAGAACGAGAAGAAAGAATGAAATCTAAAATGCAGGCCTTGTCAGAGAATTCGCCCGATTTGATTACAAGGTTTACGCAAGAAGGTGAAGTTTTTTATATTAATCCTATGATCGAGAAATATACTGGTCTTAAGCCGAGTGATATTCTAAATAAAAAACTTGATGAAATAGATGTTCAAGATGTCATTAAAGATGAATGGATAGAACTTTTGAAACAAGTTGAATCTGAAAACGCTAAAGTGACTAAAGAAATGGATTTTCCTTCTATTAATGGCGATAGGGTTATGCTCATTAATGCCATTCCTGAATTTGATGAGAAAAATACTTTAGAATCTGTACTCGTTGTTTCCCATGATATTACTGAGCAAAAACAATTTGAACTTGAAATCCAGTCAAAAAGCAGAAAAATTACTGAGAGTATAAATTATGCTAAAAGAATTCAAGGAGCTATCCTACCAAATAATGCAGTAATTAGACAAATACTCCCTGATTCATTTATTTTCTATAAAGCTCGAGACGTGGTAAGTGGTGATTTTCCATGGTATATCAATATTGGAGACATGATCTATTTCGCCGCTGTAGATTGCACAGGTCATGGAGTTCCAGGAGCATTAATATCCTTGATTGGCTACTTCTTGCTAAATGACATTGTAAAAGGAAGAAAAATAAGTGACCCCGGTGAGATATTGGATGAACTCGACAAAGGTGTAACCAGAACATTGAGGCAAGATTCTGATGATTCTAAAACAAAAGATGGAATGGATATAGCATTGTGTAAAATTGATCTTAAAAATAATAAGGTGTCATATGCCGGTGCACATAGGTCTCTATATTTTATGAATGCTAATGAACTGGAAGAAATTAAAGGAAATAAATTTCCTATTGGAGGAGGAATTTACAAAAACCAAACCAAATTTACCAGTACCACCATTGATGTGAATAAAGGTGATTCTATCTTCTTTTGTTCTGATGGATTTCCAGATCAATTTGGTGGGCCTGACAATAGAAAGTATGGCCCGAGAAGATTAAGGGAGACAATTATGAAATATCATAAAAAATCCATGACTGAAATACATCAAAAAATTGATAGCGAATGGACGGCATGGAAAGGGGAGCAGAAACAAACAGATGACGTTTTGTTGATTGGGGTAAGATTTTAATAATGATGAAAAATTGACTAGTTAGAATTAATATTTTATTCAATAATAAATCAAGTTAAAAGTGTAAAACAATTTAAAAGCGAGATGAAATATATTTATGACATGCATCAAATGATGCTAAAAAACAACATTATCCTAGTTTATGAAGGTGAGTTTACCCAAGAAATCACCAAGTCGGTATTGTCCATGGCCGAAAGAAATATGGATTCTATTGGCGAAGAATCCGGAATTAAGAGAAAGGTATTTAACGTGATGGTAGAATGCCTACAAAATATTGTAAAACATGGCGAAGAATACGTATTGGCAGATTTAAATATAAATACCGCCATTTTTATGATAGGTAAAGCTAAAGAATCTTACATCATAACAACTGGCAATCCAATTAAAAATGACCATGTAGATGTGCTGAGAGATAAACTCAATGAAATAAACAGCCTTGATAAAGATGGACTAAAAGCACTTTATAAAGAAATCATCAAAGGTGGTTCCGGTCTTTCAGAAAAAGGAGGAGCTGGATTAGGATTTGTTGATATGGCCAGAAAATCCGGTCAGAAATTGGAATATGGATTTGAACCATTGAGCGAAAATTTTTCTTTCTTTTCACTCAAAACAACCGTTCCACGATGATAAATAAAATTTGAACTGAATAGATAATAATAAAATGGAAATAATAAATTTAGAAGGAACAGAAGACACTCCAAAAATAATACTGGATAAAACCAATAAGATTTTTGAAATATCAGGTAGATCTTTACCTGAAGATTCAGCTGAGTTTTATCAACCTATTTTAGATTGGCTGGTCGAGTACGCAAAAGACCCCCTCCCTAAAACAATTTTTGATATCAAACTTGAATACTTTAACACGGCCTCTTCAAAACTGATACTTGATGTATTGACCGCACTGGAAGATATTGAAAATGTGGTAGTGCATTGGTATTTCTATGAAGATGATGAAGATATGGAAGAAGCGGGAGAAGAATTTGATGAACTTGTAGATGTTGATTTCGAATTAAAACCATATTAATCAAAATGCAAAACACCATATTGATATTTACAATCAGAATTGAAATCCTACTATTGGGCTTTTATGACTGAACATCCTAATGGTATCTGAAAATTAAAAAATGAGTGAAGAAATTTTAAAAGCTCTAACCAGACTCTTTGCCATCATTACAAAACAGGATGGTGGTGTTACTGAAATCGAAAGAAATTTTGTTATCAGTATGTTCCAAGAAGACCTTGATCAAGACTCTATTAAAGAGTACCTAGAATTGTATGATGAGTTTGTAGGTTACGGCAAGGTAATAGAAGTTTCTAAAAAGAAGAAGTTAACTTCTGTATTAGACTCTGTCAAAACCCTTGCCATTTGTAGGAAGATCAATAAAACGCTAACGCAAAAGCAAAAAGTTGTCGTATTGATAAAATTGCTTGAGCTGGTAGGTTCAGATTCCAATTTCACCTCTCAAAGGATGGAAATTATCAGTACTGTATCTGAAGTTTTTAATATTAACGCTGAAGAATACAAGCTAATTGAAGGATTTAATCTACACACTGAGCAAGACGGATTAGATAAAGAGGATATTTTATATGCATGTAAAAAAGTTGAAGAAAAATTAATTAACGCCAGAATAATTAATGTTTCAATCTCTGGCGAATTACTTTTTATAAGAATAAAAAGTGTGGACATGTACTTTGTCCGGTATCTTGGTACGGAAGAAATATTGCTAAATGGATTTGCTATAAAACCTCGATCAATAAACCAGTTTTCTCATGGCAGTACTATAAAAACCCCAAGTGGGAATGCACTTTATTACAGCGATCTTGTTAAACATTTTAATTCAGAAGTTGAAACTGTCAAGCTTTCGTTCATAGCCAAAGACCTGGAAAAAAAATTTCCTAATGGAACAATTGGTCTTAGAGATATAAATATTTCTGAAGGGCCCGGCAAACTAATCGGAATTATGGGTGCCAGTGGTGCCGGAAAAACTACATTATTAAATATTTTATCTGGAATTGATAAGCCAACTTCAGGAAGTTTGAAGATTAATGGAATTGATCTTTTTGCCAATGAAACCGACAAGATAAAGGGCGTAATCGGTTATATCTCTCAGGATGATTTACTGATAGAAGAACTTACTGTTTACGAAAACCTTTATTACAATGCCAAACTTTGCTTTGCTGACTTGAACGAAGAAGAGCTGGATAGTAGAGTAATGGCTACACTTACAATCCTTGGTCTGGACCAAAGAAAAGATTTAAGGGTGGGAGGTGTATTAGATAAAACTATTAGTGGAGGCCAGAGAAAAAGATTAAACATTGCGTTAGAACTAATTCGTGAGCCTGCTGTTATGTTTGTTGATGAACCCACATCTGGACTTTCATCAAGGGATTCAGAAAATGTAATTGACCTGCTCAAAGAGCTTTCGTTAAAAGGAAAATTAATATTTGTAGTTATTCATCAGCCCTCATCAGATATCTATAAGATGTTTGATAAAATGATGATCATGGACGTAGGAGGATATCCGGTATATTATGGCCCTCCTGTTGAAGCAGTAACATATTTTAAAGCAGCAAGCAATCAAGTAGGTGCTAAAAAAGGCCAATGTCAATCTTGTGGTAATGTAAATCCCGAACAGATATTTAATATCATTGAAGCCAAAGTAGTTGATGAATATGGTGAATTTACCAAGAAAAGAAAGGTAACTCAGGTACAATGGAAAAGACTATTTGATAAAAAATTTATCGTTGAGAAGGTTGAAGAAGTGAAGGAGTTACCGCAGACTTCATTAAAAATACCAACCAAAATCAAGCAATCTATAATTTTTTCTAAAAGAGACTTATTATCAAAATTGAGCAATAAGCAATATCTGTTAATCAATTTGCTTGAAGCGCCCATTTTAGCTTTCATTCTTGCCTTTATCATTAGGTATAAAAATGATCCGGAAGGGCAAGAATATGTATTTAGGTTTAATGAAAATATACCTGTTTACATCATGATGGCCATTATCATTGCCTTGTTTATGGGGCTTACGGTGAGTGCAGAGGAAATTTTAAAAGACAGGAAAATATTGAAACGTGAGTCCTTTCTCAACCTAAGTTGGAATAGTTATTTGCTCTCAAAAGTCTTTATTCTTTTTATGCTTTCTGCTATTCAAACAATTATTTTCACGGTTATTGGCAACCTTATCCTTGAAATTCATGGCATGACAATGACCTACTGGTTGGTCTTATTTTCAATATCTTGTACTGCCAATGTAATTGGTTTAAATATTTCTTCCGCCTTCAATTCTGCGGTTACAGTCTATATATTAATTCCGCTCTTAATCATTCCTCAAATGGTGCTTAGTGGCTTATTATTCAATTTTGATAAGCTAAATGAAACAATAAGTACTAAAGGAAAAGTCCCCATTATTGCAGATCTAATGGCTTCTAGGTGGGGTTATGAAGGTGTTGCGGTTAGTCAATTTATGGATAATGAATTTGAGTCTAAATTTTATGAATTTGAAAAAGAAGAATTTCAGGCAGATTTTAAATTATCATACTGGGTAAAAGAACTTAGAGGCAGAGTAAACTTTGCTATTAATAATTTTAATTCGAATGATACTGAAACATTAGAAAAAGTAAATGACAATTTATTACTTATCAAATCTGAATTGATAGAAGAAGCTGGTTCGAATATAATTAAGAATATTGATTTAGATGTCGCATTAAATCCTGATAAGTTCAATAAAACAATTGGTCTGTCTATTAATGAATACCTCAATGGATTATCCAAAAAATATCTTAACCAATATAATCTGGCAGTTCAAAAAAAGGAAAAACTAATTTACGGTTTTGAAACTACCTTTAAATATGACTTGAGTAAAATGAAAGACGATAATTACAATGAGAGTCTTGCAGATTTGGTAAGAAACCTTACAGTAAAAAATCGAATTATAGAATTTCAAGGAAAATTATTACAATTAATTGATCCGGTATTTAATGAACCCAAAAATCCATCAAATATATTAGACTACAGAGCACATTTTTTCGCCCCCAAAAAATACTTTTTAGGTATATATTTTAATACTTATTGGTTTAATATTACGGTGATTTGGGCCATGACAATTCTACTATATATCTCCTTATATTTTGAGTTGCTTAAAAGGTTTATTGGATCTATCGAAGGTATTGGAAGAAAATTTAAAAAGAAGGACACCAATTAAATAATAGGTGTAATAAAGATGACGTAATTGCTTGATTTTCAGTTTTATTATATTTTTGATATTTATACTTTTGTTTTAATCTATAACGAAATTATGAGAAAAATAATCCCATCATTTTTGATTCTGGCCATGTTTGCTTGCGGGCCCGAAAAGAAATCAGGCGAGCAGGCTTTCTTGGATAGCCTTAACAATCTTACCCTGGATGCACCGATGATTTCTGAAGAAGTAATTGCAGATATAATTCAGCAAGTACCTTCCCCTTTGGAGATATCTTATCTACTAAAAGACGCTGGCTCACAGTATAATAATGAAATGCTAAATACGCCAAGCAATACCTCAAATTATAACAGTAATTTTCATAAGGCACTAAATTTAGGCATATATGGAACTGACTTAGGTTATGCCAATATTTATGAAGAAAATCAAGATGCTATATTATATCTAAATTCAATAAAAGGATTGGCAAATGATTTAAGTATTGGTCAATATTTTGATTTTAGCACCATCGCCAGACTGGCAACAAATAGTAAAAATCTTGACTCACTATTGCTTATCTCAACTCAGAATTTCAATGAAATAAATAGTTATTTACAAGAAAATCAAAGTTCAAACTTAAGTGTTCTTATTCTAACTGGAGGATGGCTTGAAGCCTTACATATAACTTGTCAAGTTTCTGAGAAAAATCCTGACAATGAAAAATTGATTGAGAAAATAGGCGAACAAAAAATCACTTTGGATAACATCAAATTGATGTTAGAGTTTTATACTAAAGACCCACATATTGCGGATTTGCATAAAAAAATTCTCGAGCTTGAAAAAGCCTTTTCACAAATAGAAATAATATATACATATGCCGAACCTACATTTATCGAGGTTAACGGAATGTTAGTTTCGAAAAGTAATAGCACTACAACAATTAATATCACTAAAGAAAATGTAGTTGCAATCAGGAAAGAAGTGGTAAATATCAGAAAAAAGATAATTAGCTAAAAAATATATTTTTTGTATGAGACAGTTAATCAATATTATAGGGATAACAGCAATTGTATGTATGCTGTCTGCAAGTACGACAAATGCCCAGTGCTCTTCAGGAGCCAAGGCAAATGCTTGTATTTCAACCCTACAAGAAGGTTTTAAATTTTTAAAAACATTTAAAGTAGACGGTCAGGGTGGCGCAAAAACAAAGGTTGAATATTCCTATGTTTTCAGCAAAGACACAAAATACTTTTTAAATATTTGCAATGATGGAGCTGAAACCGATGGAATTGTTGTCACTATGTATGACTCCAAAAGACAGATGGTTTCTACAAATTTCAATAAGGGAAAAATCTATCCGGGTTTAATCTACACATGTAATGCAACCGGCATATACTATATTACATTTACCTTTCAAGAATCTCAAAACCATTGTGGTGGTAGCGTACTTGGTTTCAAAAGATAAGAAAAGTTTATATTTACATACTAAAACATAAGCAGGTTAATCCCTGCTTTTTTTATGGAAAAAAAAGTAATTGATGTTCAAATTAAGGCAAGCTATATTAAAGTCGGTTCGACCAATAAAAAGACAAAAAAAATATGGATCATTTTCCATGGATACGGCCAGCTTGCTGAAGAGTTCTGCAAACTATTTACTGAATTTGCCTCTAATGAAAATTGCTTAATTTTCCCTCAAGGTTTATCAAAATTCTATTTGAAAGGAATTGGTAATAAAATCGGATCAAACTGGATGACTTCCTATAATCGTGAATTAGATATTAACAACTACGTGTCTTATCTAGATCAACTTTTTGAAGTTGAAATCAAATCATTTATCGATCAAGTCGAATTTAATATTATTGGTTTTTCACAAGGCGGCCACACGGCAAGCAGGTGGATCCATAACTCAAATATTATGTATAACAATCTGATCTTATGGGGAGCAAGCCTTGCCGATGAGATTGATAGGAATATAATACTTAGATCATTTACTCAAGGAAATAATATAACTGTACTTGGTGATAAAGATAGATTTATTGATTTTGGTAAACTGGAAAATATAAGAAAAAGATATGAAGCCATAGGTTTCGACTATCGTCTAATTGAATATCACGGGGGACACGATATAAACATCGATGTATTAAAAAAAATATTCTAAACGTCTTTACGGTTGATGATTGATGCTGAAGCCTGAGCATTTGGCAATACAAGTGCTTCAGCAATATTAACATGTGAAGGTCGAGTAACTACAAAATAAATAATATCTGCAACGTCTTCAGCAGTCAAGGGTTGAAACCCGTCATATACTTTATCAGCCTTCGATTTATCTCCTTTAAATCTTACCGAGGAAAATTCTGTATCTACTGCTCCGGGATTTACTTCAGAAACTTTAATTCCATGTGCATTGAGGTCAATTCGCATTCCAGTGCTAATTGCGTCCACTGCAAATTTAGAAGCACAATACACATTCCCTTTGCTATATACTTCTTTACCAGCAACAGAACCAATATTGATGATATGTCCACTTTTTCTTTTAACCATTCCTGGAATAATTGCTTTGGAGACATAAAGCAGGCCTTTCACATTGATGTCAATCATCCTATCCCAGTCTTCTATATTTCCTTCATCAATTGAATTAAACCCATGTGCGTTTCCAGCATTATTTATTAGGATATCAATTTTATTAAAATCCCGGGGCAAAGAATTTACCTTTGCAATAACTTCTTCATTTTTTCGAACGTCAAATACTAAATATTCAGAATTGGTACTTTCACTTAATTGGTCAACAAGTTGTTTCAGTCGATCCTCACGTCTTCCGCAAAGGACTAATTTGAATTTATTTTGCGCAAATATTTTAGCCGATGCCAGACCAATTCCGGAAGTTGCTCCTGTGATAAAAACTGTTTTACTCATGATTAATCAATCAGAAAATTGTAGATACAATGTCACGACATTCATTTTTAATGAATTAATCCCATCGCTATATCCATACTCATCATCTCTAAGCAAGTTGAGAAGCCCTTTGGAAAAGCGAATCTCAGGACTGAATTTAAATAATGGATAATACATATCAATACCAAAACCAACTTCCATATTGATGTTAAATTCCTCAGTGAGCAATTTGTTGGATGATTGCTCTTTTCGTTTTTTCCCAGACACTTCAAATCCTGGTGCTACACCACCAACAAAATAAACTCTGAAATTTTTATGTCGTTCAGATTTATATTTAAAAAGTATTGGGATTTCTACAAAGGTAGACTCAATGAGCTGCCTGTCCGTATTTCCATCTGTGTAATTAAAATCTACAGGAAATTCATAAAATGAAACCTTGGGCAATATCCTTATATTAAATTGATCTGCTAACCGAAAATCTGTGATAAACCCCAGAGAAAAACCAAATGCTCCTGCTGGCATTATAGAATGGACACTGTCCATTTCCGTTGATACAAACTTTTCAGAATACTTAAGTTGATAATTTGATGTATGAAGGCCAATGCTAAAACCATAATGTAGCCATTTAGCATCAGAAAAGGGTAAATTGTATTGAAATGCTTCCTGGCCAATTGAAGACAATGGAATAAACAAAAAGAATATAAAAATTTTGCCTACTTTATTCCAGTATAAATTGAGCAAATTCCAAATGTAAGTGGGATGCATTCTGTATGGTTAAACCCTGTTTTATTTAATATTTCTAAAAATTTTGAGCCCCCGGGAAACGCCTGAACAGATTCCGGTAAATATGTATAGGCCGAATTATCCTTTGAAACAAATTTTCCAATAGTCGGCAAAATCGACTGAAAATAAAAATTGTAAATCTGCTTGAATGGGAAAGAAGTAGGTTTAGAAAATTCAAGGATAATTACTTTCC
>CAYREN010000036.1:0-21226 GCA_964423255.1 uncultured Roseivirgaceae bacterium
CCAATCACTCCGGCAAACATAGAACTAATCAGAAATCCATAGCTAGCTTTTATACTTTCGGTTCCAATACCTAGCAGGGAATAGCTCCCTGTAAAAAAAGTATAAAGCACCGCTACAGTATTGATTATTGCAAATACCATAACGGAGTGAATCATCCATCGTTCTATTTTCCAAGCTTTTAATGATTTATCGGACAATTGACGGAAAGGGTCACCCAAAGTTTCTGCCAGGCCTCCACAACCACAAACCCATGAGCAATACCATCTTTTTCCAAAGAAATAGGTTATTATTGGTACTGCGAAAATGATTAATGCAAGTCCCCAAAATAGCATGAACCACCCAAGGAGTCCACTTTCCATAAGCTCATTCAAGTTGTAGTTATAAAAGAAGTCATAGTCCAAAGGCCAGATATTTTTGAAATCGTAGGCCGGTTTATTCAGGGCTGCAAGGACTTCCGGCAAAATGAATGCGATAGCCGTTTGGAAAAAAACAACCGAAATGGTCCTGATAATCTGGTAAGTATTGTGCCGATATTTCAAGATCATCCTGATCCCCATTACACCTATTGCCATCGTGTACAAAACGCCATATAAAAACCAATGACTAGCCGGGCCTCCGTTAAGCCTGAAGCTAATCGGGTCAACCAATATCACCCAGTTAGTCAGGTATTCCGGGTAGAAATACAGAAATATATAAAAGGAGATCATGAAAGTTCCCAATGCTACTCCCAACCATCCTTTACTGGTGATGGCATCCATAAATATCTGGTTGTTTTTTATTCCTGAGGGAATGCCTGAATATGTACCATAGAAGTAGGCAAATGCTCCAATGATCATAAAGCCAAAACTCAGGAAAAACCACAACCTCAGGTTGCCTTTTAACATGCCAAGGCTTGAAGCCTTAGTGATGGAGAATACAATGCTTTTTGCAGCATAGCTGTCAAATGCGATTTTATAAGAGATGCTGTTGTTGATGCTTTCAATGCTTTGTGACAGCTGTTGCAACAATTCTTCTTTTGTAGAATAACTTTTCCCGTCCATCCATCCGTTAAATTCTTTCAGACTTTTATTTTGGAAAGTCGAGGCTTCATCAATGGCTGGAATCACCTTATCAATGATGGATTGTTTATACTTGAATTGTCCATTATCCCCAACCTTTGATGAAATTTCAAAGGCGATATCTTTAGAAAATCCATATTTTTCAATAATGGAATTATTGGCATTTTTTATGGCGGCACGAAGATCGTTGACAAAAGCGATGTTGGATGTATAGGTGACGTCAAGCATGGATTTGGATGACTCCATTAATGCTGAATACTTTTCACCTTCTCCCTGGTCTTTCAAGATGTTTTTTGAAAGCTGATAATCGCTCATGGTAAATGAGCCAACAAAAACAAAGAAACCTATAATAAAAATTCCTAGCCCTGAAAATGTGATGTATCTATTCATTGTTAATAAATCTTAATTTGTGAAGACAGCAAATAATCCTCTTTTAGAGGTTAGTTTAACTTGATCATTCGGAAATTTAGCATTATAAATTTTCAGAATTTCATTTTCATATTCCCTGAAAAACTCAGGATCAAAATTCGCCTTTTTCAAACTGCTGATAACCTCATTTAACTTTGTTCCATTTTTCAGCCAACGATCGCATACTTCATGTCGATACCGTACACCCATCAAATTTATTCCGATAAGATTAGTGGTAGATTTACTATAAACTAGCCGAATAGCATGTTTGCCATTTTTGTGATCCCAATAGATTTGATCTTCATCGTCATCGAGGTGATTTTTAATAATGCCATATACCTGATATTCTATATCCAGAAATTTTGCTGAGTTAAACCAGGGGCCTGGTTTGTATGCTGTTTTTTTCTTACAAATAGTTTGGGCGAGTGTTTCACCATGCATTCGTCCAGTGTACCAAACTTGTTCGATTGGCCTTCGGCCGGGGAGTTGTGTTTCGAACTGTGCACAATCTCCGATGGCATACACATGAGGAACATTAGTCTCAAAACATTCATTGACCACAATACCTCTTTGCACATTTATTTTTGAGTTTTTCAAAAAGTCGATATTCGGACTCACACCTGCAGTTAATCCAACAAACTGACATGGCATCTCTTCTCCTTCTCCAGTGATAATTGCGCGAACTCTTCCATTTTCATCAGCAACAATTTCTTTTAACTCAGTTTCCAACCTCAGGTCGATGTGATGCTCTCTTATATGCCTGTTTATCATTTCCGATTCTTCTGGTGGTAGAATAATGTTCCAAAAACTTTTTTCTCTTACCAGAAAAGTTACCTGGATATTTCTTGACAACAGCATTTCGGCCAACTCAATGCCAATCAAACCTCCACCGACGATGACTGCATGATCGATATTTTTAGTATAAGTTTCTATGTTTTCCAGATTTTGTATCGAATACATTCCCTGGACTCCCTTAAGGTCCTGCCCGGGCCAGCCGAATTTATTAGGCTTGGATCCAACTCCTAGTATCAGGATGTCATACTCAATATCTTGGGAATTTTCCAGTAACACTTTTTTTCGATCAGTGTCAATAGCTTTTACAAATCCACGTACCAGATTAATTTTATTTTTATCCCAAAACCAATCTTCATATGGCTTTGTATGCTCATATTTCATGTGCCCCATGTAAATGTACATCAGCGCAGTTCTGGAAAAGAAGTAATCTGTTTCGGCAGAAATTACTGTTATGTTGTGATCGCTTAATTTTCTAATATTTCGGGCTGCCGTAATTCCGGAAATCCCATTGCCGATGATGACTATATTCTTCATTGAACTTAATTAATGATACAGATAAGCTAAGTTAACAATTATTCAAAAAGAGTACTGTAGAATAAATAGAAAGAAAATTTATCTTTATAAGATAGATTAATGTTATGCTGTGCAAAATTGATTTTAAATAAAATATCACAAGTCATGAGGAGGACAATAAGCTTTGTTTTGTTACTGGGAATATATGTAAATGTCTTTTCGCAAGACAGGATTACGGGTAAGACATTTGCTACCCGATCAGAAATTATTGCTCAAAACGGGATGGCAGCGACCAGCCATCCGTTGGCTACACAAGTGGCACTGGATATTTTAAAAAAAGGAGGCTCGGCTGTCGATGCTGCAATAGCTGCTAATGCATGCCTGGGATTAATGGAACCAGTAAGCAATGGAATCGGGGGTGATTTGTTTGCCATCGTGTGGGATGCAAAAACACAAAAATTATATGGATTGAATGGTAGTGGCAGGTCGCCAAAATCACTAACGCTGGAATATTTTTTGGATAATGGGTATAAAGAAATCCCATACTATGGGCCGCTTCCGGTATCCGTTCCCGGTTGTGTCGATGGCTGGTTTGAATTGCATGACAAATTTGGAAAGTTGAAGATGAAGGAGATTTTACAACCAACTATCGACTATGCAATCAAAGGATTCCCTATGGCGGAGTTGATTGCCTATTATCTCGAAGGAAGCGCACCAAGATATATGAAATATCCAGGGTTCAAAGAAGTATTCATGCCAAATGGATGGACGCCTGCTAAAGGAGAGATTTTTAAAAACCCATATTTAGCAAAAACATTGGAGACCATTGCAAAGGGCGGGAGGGATGAGTTTTATAAGGGGGACATTGCCAAAACGATTGCAAAATACATGAAAGACCAGGGCGGTTTTTTAAGTTATGAAGATCTTGCTGCACATAAGTCAGAATGGGTAGAGCCGGTATCTGTAAATTATAGAGGCTATGATGTGTGGGAATTACCACCAAATGGTCAGGGAATTGCTGCCTTGCAGATATTGAATATTCTGGAAGAATATGATCTGAAATCAATGGGCTTTGGAAGTGAAGCATACATGCATTTATTTATTGAGGCCAAGAAACTTGCTTTTGAGGACAGGGCAAAATATTATTCTGATCCCAGTTTTAATGAAATTCCAGTAGCAGAATTAATTTCAAAAGAGTATGCTGCTGAACGAAGAAAGTTAATAGATGTCGACCGGTCTGCCAGGAGCTATCCTGCTGGAAAGCTCGGCCATGGTGAAACAATATACTTGACCATAGCAGATAAAGACGGCAATATGGTTTCCCTGATCCAGAGTAATTATCTAGGTATTGGATCGGGAATGACGCCGACAGGACTTGGATTTGTTTTGCAAGACAGGGGTAGTTTGTTTGCATTGGATAAAAGTCACATGAATGTTTATGAACCCGGCAAGCGACCATTTCATACCATTATTCCAGCATTTGTAACAAAAGATGGCAAACCCTTTTTTAGTTTTGGTGTGATGGGTGGCGCCATGCAGCCACAGGGGCATGCACAGGTATTGATAAATATTATTGATTTTGGCATGAATATCCAGGAAGCAGGCGATGCGCCAAGGATCAACCATTCAGGTTCTTCACAACCCACAGGATCAGAAATGAAGGGTGGGGGAATTGTGCAATTGGAATCTGGTTTTGATTATGAGGTAATCAGAGAATTGAAGAAAAAAGGACACAACGTTGTTTTCGGTGTTGGCTCTTATGGCGGCTACCAGGGCATTATGTGGGACGATAAGAATAAAGTCTATTATGGAGCTTCCGAATCAAGAAAGGACGGTCAGGCAGCAGGGTATTGATTGTTATACGGATTTGGCTGAATTACGAATTCCCTTCTTTCCAAAATTCGGTTGTTCAAATGTTCTATTATTCTTTATTCTATCATTCGAATAAATAGGTGAAAACAAATTATTAAATCTCATAAAGTTCAAAATCTGCACCACGACCGTAGCGGATCAAATCACCAAACAAATAGGTGTCAAGTGAAAGCAAATCCTTGATTTTGTAATCATTTGAGGCTTCCATTTCCAAAATGATAAAACTAGTGGTTTCTCCATGGTTTCTAAGGAGATATTTTTTACCAACTCGCATGTTGTCAAACGACATTGTTTTTCTGTCTAATTTAGCCATTTTAATCATTTTCAAATCAAACACAATTATAACCTATATAAGTTTTAATTGTTTTGATAGAGTTAATTATTGACAAGATTATCTGATTTGTATGATTCAACAGAGTTAAGATATTCATTTGAAACTTTTTTCGCTCACTAATGGCACTTAGATATTAGTGTATTCTTTTCAAATTAAGGCTTATAATCTCGTTTGAAAGTTAAGAAATAAATGCGTCGAATGGGAAATAATATAACAAGGATGAAAAAGCATTTGTATAATCATGAACCAAAAACTTTTACATTTTATCCTACCTGGCATTTCCCAAACCGCACGACATGGGGCGGACAGCAAATAGTTGGAAATTATTATACTGAATAAAATTTTGGTATTTGGGAGGTAAATAGTCTGGTTTATCCAAAAATCGGGAGAACTGTAAAACAAAACATTTGTCTTTGAACATAACTCCACTTTTATTTAGTAGTCAAATCAAATGATTATCTGTGAAGAGGAGATGCGACAATGTCAACTTGATTGTTTCTATCCTATGAAAATTAAGAATAGACAGAAACTTAAAAAGTTATATACATAACTTTTTAATATTTTACAGAAATTGTAATCGATAAGCGCTGGGAGTCATACCAGCCCACCTGGAAAAAGTTGAAGAAAAATGCTGGGAAGAATAAAATCCACAATCCAACGCAATGTTTGTCAGCTTTTTGGAGGAATTCCTCAGTTGCTCTTTTGCTTTCTCCAAACGAAGATAAATTATATAATTTGCCGGAGTGTATCCTGTATATCTTTTTACAAGTTGTGTAAGAGTCGTAATACCTATATTATTCAGTTGGGCTAAATCATTTAATTTCCATTTTTTTGAAATGTTGGCATTGATTAAATCATTAAAATCATTAAACCAGTTTCTGTTTTCTTTTATTTGATTTTCTTTGCTTTGTATAATTCGAACAGTGTCTATTAGAAATTCTTCAACAAGATTACTCACACGCTGGAAATACCCAAATTTTTTATTTTCAATTTCGTGACGTAAATTTTCAAAAAGGATTTTAAGAGGTTGCGCTTTCTGGATTGTATGTTTTAGGTTTTTAGAAAGAACAGCACCGATTAATTTGTTTTCGGAAGATGAAAAGCGGGACCAATCTCCTAAATAAAAAAAACCGCCTTCCGTGAATAGTTCGGGTTTTATTACTATCCAATAAATTTCACCTAAATCAACCACATCTCGAGGACTGCCATGTTGTTGCCATGGGCAAGTCACAAATCCGTTCCCCGGGAAAATCAAATAATTTTTATCATCCACCACCCATTCATACCTACCTTTGTTTACATAACAAAATTCTATGCCTTTGTTGTAGTGTAACCCAAGTGGCTTCTGCCTAATGTCCTTGTACTCTTCAAAACCAAAATCATTAATAAAATCGAATTCATTTAGCTTTTCAGAATTAGATGCTTCTCGGTCCGTTTTTGAATAGAAAAAGTGCATAATTTTATAAAATCTTTCATTGTAAAATTATGGTAGATTTTTATTTTATAAAATTATTCCTTTGTTATTCTTAAATAACTTTAGATTATGTCTGCACAAACCACATGGAAATTTATTAACCAATGCGTGATTTGTCATGTAAATAGGGAATGGTATTCCAAAGTTAATCAGTCGGATGTGGCATCCCTAATAGAACCAAAAGATCATCCTTCTCCTTGATCTTAGAAACGATTGGAAAAATGATCTACGGAAATGCCTCCATCATAACTGACAGGCAAATATGGTGCTGATAAAAAAAATACAAAAACCCTTAGTTGAATTATTCATCCAAATCAAACTATCATGAATAAAATACCAAGCCTTATTGCAATATTTTTGTTATTGACAATTATTGTCAAAGCTCAAGATGATGATTTCCTGAAAAAACAACTTGAGTTTTTAGAACAAATTAAAGGGAGCTATGAAGGATTTCACACCAGCAATTGTAAGAATATTATTTCTTACCACAGCCTGCGAAATGATATAACAGATGGCTTAATTACTCGTGCAAGCAATGGTTCAATGGACATAGAATGGCAAACACAAGCAATTCCTGATTCCTTTAAAGCCGATGGGGCTTGGTTTGTATGGCTTGCTGCTATCGATATTTCTGACAAAAAAGTAAATTTTGATGTTTTTATTGATGAAGAAAAACATTTCACTTTTCCTTCTGGAAAGAAAAAATCCTGGACATTAACTCATCCGGATGGACGAATATTAAAATATCGGTCGTTTGATTCTGACCAACATGGCGACAGCCATGGGTATATGACAATGTATGCCCCCAAAAGCTGGTTGAAGCCAGGCAAACCTCTAAATATTAAAATTGTTGGAGAGGCTGCAGGTGAGAATACATGGGTCATTATTTATAAAGCTGGTGATATTATTTCTTATTTGGAGAAATCAATTGAATTTCAGATTTGGCTTGATGTTTCTATTACAGAGGCTCAGAGCAAAAACAATGTTGTCGTAACTGCTCCTGAATTATTTGAGTCGTTCGTCGAGGTATCCAATCCGCTCCCTTCTATCAGTGGCGAACGTCCGGCATTGTGGTTGTATATTCATGGACCAGGCCATCAAAAGGCCCTCAATGCAAGCCGTGAAGGTGATATATTACTACCTATGGCTGAAAAATTTGCAACTATTGATGCAATGACGGATCAATCATTTAATAAATATCCTGCTGCGCGTTTACAAAAAGCGTGGGAGGCTAAAATATATCCTGATCATGGATGGGGTGGGAAAAACGGTCAGATTACAGATGACCTGTTCAGAAGGAAGTTTGAATTTGCACGTAGTGAAGCAAAGCAAATCCTTGAAAATGCCAGCTTCTCCATATCATCAAAGATTAATACTAACCAAAAAAAAGGAATTCCGGTTGTTATTTTTAACAGCCTGGGTTGGGAAAGGACCGACATTGTAAATTTCCAGGTTAATTTTAGTGAAAGTGAGGCCATGTCTATTACAGTGCAGGATAATCATGGAAATAATATTCCTCTGCAGTACCAAGTCAATAATCAATATCTCGATGGAAGTATTCAGTCAGCAAAAGTTCACCTGATTGCCAAAAATATACCGTCAATAGGTTATCAAACCTATTATATACAAAAGTCAGAAAATACCCCAAAATCCTATAAAAGTTCTTCATTAGAAAATGGATTCTACAAAATCGTATTTGCAGATGGAGGGTTAAGGAGTATTTACGATAAAAGTTTGCAAAAGGAGTTAGTGGATGATTCTAAATTTGTCGCCGGAGAGGTTTTTACCATGCAATCAGTTGGTAATGGCGCCGGGGAGTTTGATAAAATTCAACAACCTTCAATGGAGGGATTTGACCAAACAGGAAATCATGCAGGAGATTGGAAAACAAAGGAATCGGGAGATATTTTTTGTTCCTGGGTAAAACGAAGCGAATTGCCCCATGCAGTAGTTGAACAAAAGATTATTCTGTATCATACGATAAAAAGAATCGATTTTAAAGTTGCGCTACTTAACTGGGAAGGCGAACTATTTCGTGAATTCCGCCTGGCTTTGCCCCTAAATATGGAGGATGGACAAGTTGCTTATGAGGTTCCTTTTGGCGTGGTTGAAGTAGGGAAGGATGAAATGGAAGGAGCCGCTGGCGAACGATACAATGTACCTGCAAAAGACCTCCACCCCAGGGGAATTGAAAACTGGATAGAGGCATCGGATAAATATTTTGGCGTAACACTAAGTTCATCTGTAGCCGTAGCAGATTATATTGACCCAACCGATAATCCGGTTTCTTATCCAATACTACAACCCATTTTATTGGCTTCGCGTGTTAGTTGCCATGGCGAAGGAAATAAGTATCTGCAAACAGGGAATCATTATTTTAGTTTCTCATTAGACTCACATCTATCAGGTTGGGAGAATGGTTTCAGATTTGGCAGACAGGCTAATGAAAAATTGTTTGCAGTTGTAAATCCTAAGCCCTATAAAAGTGCATCTTTATCTGAATCACAAAGTTTCTTTGGTGTAGAATCCGAAAACCTTGTTATTTCTACTGTTAAGAAAGCTGAAGATGATAACAGTATCATTGTTCGTGTTTATGAAACTGAGGGAAAAGACACCAAATCAGTTCTAAAAACTTCCAACGCATTTAAAACAGCCATGCAAACCAATTTGATTGAAAAATCTATTCGGTCCATTGAGGTCAATAAATCAGGGGCAATTCTTGACATTGGACATCATGCCATTGAGACGATAAAATTAAAGTAACATAGGATTTAACCATACTTTTCATGACACAGTGGGAAAGGATATTGAGCATACTGCAAGGAGGGCAACCTGATCATGTTCCCTGGTTTGATGACCATGATTATTGGGCAAACTCACTGATAAAAAGAGGGCTGAAGCCTCAAGGAATTATCTAATCCGATGAATATATCCAATGGCATCGTGATTTGAATGTGGGTTTTTATCTGCAGGGTTATTTCCCTTATAGGCAAATCATTGAGATGTACGGGAAATATTAATAAAAAAAACAAATATGAAAAATAATAATTCTTCAATCTATTTAATTGCTATAAGTTTTGTTTCGACCATTGGTGGCTTTCTTTTTGGCTATGATACAGCTATAATATCAGGATGCAATTCATTTTTGCAATCTCATTTTGAATTAACACCTGCAATGTTGGGTTGGGTGGTTTCATCTGCCTTGCTTGGAACCATACTGGGCTGTATAATTTCAGGAACAATCACTGATCGGTTTGGCAGAAAAAAGGCCTTGATCCTGGCTGCGCTTTCTTTAACTGTTTCGGCAATTGGCTCTATGCTACCTCCTCAATTCTTGGGTAATCCTGAGAACGCAGTTTGGTTGACATCAAATACAGATTCTGCATTTAACATGCTGATTTTAGTTCGCGTGATTGGAGGCATTGGGGTTGGCATAACTTCCGTTGTAGCTCCGATTTATATATCAGAATTGACATTACCAAAAAACAGAGGGAAAATTGTTTCAATATACCAGCTTTCCATAACTCTTGGAATTCTGTTGGCCTTTTTAATGGACTGGATTATTTTAAGCCAGGCGGGCGATGCTGCCGGAGTTATTACAGAAGAAGGCTCATCCGGATTCTTTAGATGGTTGTTTGTTGAGGAAATATGGCGTGGAATGTTTGGAACAGAGATTCCAATCGCTTTACTCTTCTTCTTTTTACTCTTATTTATTCCTGAAAGTCCTCGCTGGCTGATTACAAAAGGAAGAAAAGAAGAGGCAATGAAAACAATGATTAAGATAGGAGGAAAAGAGCAGGCTGAAATAGAAATGGCTGAGGTTGATGAAATGGTAAAAGTGGAAACTGGAGGCTTTAAAGAGTTATTTGCACCATTTCTCCGTATTCCACTTTTAATAGGCGTATTGCTTCCTATGTTTGCCCACCTTAGCGGAATTGCAGCAATTATGTATTTTGCACCGAATATCATCAATGAAGGAATTAAGAGCGTTGAAAGTTCGTTTTTAGGTGCTGTACTTGTTGGAGTGGTAAATTCAGTTTTTACTTTTATTGCTATTTTAAATATTGAAAAATTTGGAAGACGAAAGCTACTTTTAATTGGGGTAATTGGGGCATTCATTTCTTTGTCTGGAGTTGGAATTCTTTTTGCAATTGGTTCGAATCTGATTATAATACCATTACTCTTTTATGTGGCAAGTTTTGCATTCTCGTTTGGTCCTATTGTATGGGTCATTATCAGTGAAATTTTCCCTACCCGTATCAGGGGGCTGGCTGTTTCTATTGGTAGTTTCTCTCTTATGGTAACAGGTTTTTTCATAACACTTACAAACCCTATACTGATTAAAACTATTTTACCATCAGGCACATTCTTTTTGTATGCGGCCTTAACACTTCCAGCTATCTGGTTTATTTGGAAATTCGTGCCGGAAACAAAAGGAAAGACTTTAGAGGAAATTGAAAAATTTTGGAGATCAAAAGCCGAAGAGAAGTAAAATATTATACAAAATGAGTTTAATAGAGACTTATCAAAATAAAGAAGTAAGACACTACCCATTTGTTATAAGGGATGGTTGGCAGGTTGCACAGTTAAATTATACAGACGAGCAGCACATAGAAAACATAGATAAAATTGAGATTCACAATAAAACTGAAGAGGTCTTTGTATTGCTTACTGGAAGAGCAGTGTTGATATTAACCACGATAGTTGATGATGTTCTATCATTTGAAGTTACCTTAATGAAATCCACAAATGCCTATAATATTCCGGTAAATGTCTGGCACAATATTGCTATGGAAAAAGGTAGCGAAGTATTAATAGTAGAAAAATCTAACAAGCATCTGGGTGATATTGAATATTTCTATTTAAACGAGAAACAAAAAGCTGATTTAAATGAAGAGGTCTCAAAGGCTTTCAATAGGCGTAGTTTGCTTAAAAAGAAAATTAATTTACAAATAAGAGAATTATGGCATTTTGGAAAAACGATGAGGAGCTATTCAGTATAGCAAAAAAAGAATTGTTTGTTGCCCTTGTGGGTGATGTGTTGGATAAACTCAATTTCCAGCATCAGTTTCTTCCACCATCTATAAAACCTTTGAGGAATGATTTTATAGTAATTGGTAGGGATATGCCTGCACTGGAGGCAGATGTGTTTGAAGAAGTGGTTGAGCAATCCCGTAAGAACAATTGGTGAAAAAGGCCTTGGAACAAGGAATGAGTACTGTTGACGCATTTGAGAAGTTTGGAATTATGTAACCTCAAAAAGTAAAGATAAAATGAGAAAAATAGATTTATCAGGAAAAAAAGCGCTGGTAACAGGAGGAAGCCAGGGCATTGGTGCTGAAATATGCAGGGAACTGGCTGCTTGCGGTGCAAATGTTTTTATCAATTATAACAGCAATAAAGAAAAAGCTGAAAAACTCGCCGCTGAAATAAAAGATAAATTTGGTACAAAGACCTGGGTTGGAGGCGCCAATGTGGCCAATGCAATGGAAGTTAATGAGATGTTTTCATCGATGGATGAAAAAATGGAGGGTATTGATATACTTGTGAATAACGCTGGAACTGACAGTATTGCTCATGTCCTTGATTTAGAGGAAACCGAGTGGGACAGGGTATTGAATGTTAATCTTAAAGGCCCATTCCTGTGCTCGCAACAAGCAGGAAGAAGGATGGAAAAAACGGGTGGTGGTGTGATCATTAATATTTCATCCATTCATGATACGGTGCCTAGAAAAGGCTATATTCATTACACCTCAGCCAAGGCAGGTTTGAAGATGTTTTCTAAATGTTTGTCCCTGGAATTAGTAGATAAAAATATAAGGGTTGTTTCCGTAGCACCGGGAGCTATAGAAACAGAAATGAACCGTGAAGTAATCGCTGATCTTGGTCCAGATAAATTCAAGGAATGGATACCTTCCGGGAATATTGGCAATGTTTCAAATGTAGCACATTCAGTAGCATTTCTGGCAAGTGATTTGGCTTCGTACATACACGGTGCGGATTTATATATTGATGGTGGGTATATGAACAATACCCTTCATTATGATCCCCGACCACCGAGAAAAGAGCACTGAAATCATGATTTTTTATACAGGAAGCTACACACATGAAGAATCTCCTAACCCCTGCCCACAAGGTCAGGGAATTGGGTGTCTGAAACTTAACCAGGCTAGCGGTAATGTAAAATTGCTCCATTATACGGAACAGCGAAACCCTAGCTATTTAACAATTTCTGACGATCAAAATTATTTGAATGCGGTTGAAGAAATGACCGAGAGTCAAAAACCAAAAGTCTATTCTTATAAAATTAGTAATGATGGCAAGCTTACTTTAATAAACTCGCAAGATTTGGTGGGCGATTATACATGTCACCTTGCGATTATCCAGGACCGACTTGTTGTCGCTAATTATATGACAGGCAATGCTTTGTCTTTTCCAATATTGAAAAATGGTGGTTTTGGCTCCTATCATCAAATCATTAAGCACAAAGGAAAAGGTCCGGACGTAAAACGCCAGGAAGGGGCACACGCCAATATGGTGTACGCTTACAAAAGAGGCCATCTTTTTTTAGTCGATCTGGGCATTGATACCGCCAAAGTGTACCTGCTATATTTGACTGGACAGCAAGTTTTTTAAACTAACATGGTTATTATTTATACATTAAAATTAGGTCTCCATGAAATATTTATTATTAGTACTATTTTTTATAACTGCCATAGCTTCAGAAGCACAAATTGAAGCTGTTAAGACAAATGCTGGCACTTCAAGTAATGAAGTAACAGATATTGTAATAGTTTTTAAGATGCACTTTGATATAGGTTACACCACTTGGGCAGAAGGAGTTCTTCAGCAATACAGCAACCAAATGTTAGAGGAAACCTTGAGATCAATAGATCAAACTTCCTATTTACCTAAATCGGAACAGTTTAAATGGACAATTCCAAGTTGGCCGCTAAAATATATGTTGGAGAATTCTACAGAGGAAAATAAAGCAAAATTGGGGAGTGCCATAAAAAACGGTCGTATAATTCCACATGCGCTTCCTTTAACCTATGAAACGGAAGCAAGCGATGAAGAGAATTTAGTTCGTGGACTTAACTTTAATTCCACTATAAACAGGCAGTATGGTTTACCACTTGCCCGTGAAGCAAAACTTACCGATGTGCCAAGTCATTCCAGAGTTTTGCCAACAGTGCTAAAAAATGCAGGTATTGATATTCTTCATATTGGTTGTAACCCGGGCTCTACAGCTCCTGATGTTCCACCATTGTTTTGGTGGCAAGGTCCGGATGGTTCAAAACTTTTAACTTTTTACTGGGCAGAGTATTATGGTTCTGGAATTCTTCCGCCTAAAGATTGGAAACATAAAACATGGATGGCCATGATCTTTACTCATGAAAATTCAGGAGCTCCCAGTCCTGAAGAAGTTGCAAAAGTCCTTCAGGAAGCAAAAGAGAAAATGCCAAATGCAAAGATTAAAATCGGACGAATTTCAGATTTTTATGATCTGTTGATCAAGGAAGACCCTAATTTACCCGTCATTACCGGAGATATGCCCGACACCTGGATCCACGGATATATGTCTATGCCCCATGAAACAAAATTGAGTAAAAAACTGCAAAGAGAAACATACAATACTGAAATTCTGAATACTCAAATGAACTATTGGCTTGGAATTAATAATTCTATTGAGTCCTATGTGGATGAGGCGTTTGAGAACATGATTCTTTATGATGAACATACCTTTGGTATTGCCATGACCCATGGTGAACAGCAAAAATGGACATATAGTGATGAATTCAAGATCAATAAGTCTTTGGGGTATTACGATTTTATTGAGTCTTCCTGGACTGAAAAGGGAAATCGTATCAGAAAGGCGGAAAGAATTATTGTTCCCTTGATGATGCGTCAAATGAAAAATCTTGCAACATCAATTGCTGTAAAAGGAAAAAGAATTATTGTCTATAACCCCTTACCATGGTCAAGAAACGGGAATGTGAAGTTTTTTGCAGGTATTTATCAAAAGAATTTTAAGATCTATGGTTTAAAAGATATAAATACAGGAAAAATAATACCTGTCTACAATGATTATAATTTGATTTCCTTTGAAGCGGAAAACGTACCCTCCTTAGGATATAAAACCTATGTACCCATATTAAGTCCGATTAAAAAAGAGAGCTCTCTAATTGTTGACGAGAAGAATCATCTTCTTGAAAACAAGTTTTTTAAACTAATAATCGATCCAAACACAGGTGCTCTGTCATCAGTTTATGACAAAAAAAATAAAAAAGAATTGGTAGACCAGCAAAGCGAAGTAGGTTTTGCTCAATATTATTATGAACAATTCGGCCAGGAAGATTTGGATTCGTATAATAAGGCCTATGTAAAACCAGGAGCTGAACGATGGGCAAATCAGGAGATGGGTAGACCTTCCGTTCCAAACAAAACAACAAAATCTTATTATGGAATCAGCGATAAAATTGTCTATTTGAATATGGGCAAATCGGTGATGGCAACCGTATTTGGAAAATTGCAAATCACTGATGAGCAAAACTATTTAGTCACTTATACTTTGCATGAAAATCAGCCTTATGTTGAAATTGTATGGGGAATAGATGGAAAAAAACCGATTGCCTTACCGGAAGCCGGATGGCTTTCCTTCCCATTTGCTGTAGAAAATCCTGAATATCGGCTTAATCGCATTGGAGGAATTGTCAATCCACAAAAAGAATTAGTAGAAAAAACGAATTATGATTTCTATTTTTTGAATACTTCAATGACCTTATTCGATAATCAAGGTTCTGGAATTGTGTTAAATAGTCCAACCGCCCCTGGGATTAGCATAGATAACCCCGGGCTATTTAAATTTTCGAAAAAGAAAGAGCTGACATCAGGAAAAGTTTTTGTTAATCTTTACAATACCCAGTGGGGTACCAATTTTACAGAATGGATAGAAGGCTCATTCTCTTCTAAGATTTATATATGGAGCTATAATAAATATAATGTACAGGAATCTTTTATTACGCCCTCAGAAGAAACCAGGGTGCCTTTAAAAGCAGTATTTTATGATGGAGCAAAAGGAGCAATTCCAACTCTTCAAAAGGGCATTACCCTAAG
Organism: uncultured Roseivirgaceae bacterium; assembly: GCA_964423255.1. Lineage (GTDB taxonomy): Bacteria > Bacteroidota > Bacteroidia > Cytophagales > Cyclobacteriaceae > JAAUQL01. The sequence goes on from CAYREN010000036.1 coordinate 15,572, forward strand.
CAGAAAAGGGATACTAATTACTGCTTTCGGAGAAAATAGAGACGGCGAAGGAATTATACTTAGATTATGGGAAAAAGTTGGAGAAAAAGGACAGTGTAAAATAACACTTCCAAATGGCAGTAAGTTCAATAGAGCTTATCTATGCAATTTAAGAGGTGAAATAATTGATAATACTAGAATACGCATTGTGAACAATACATTTGAAATAAAAATAAATGCATATCAACCTATATCCTTAATTTTGAAGTAAGAAATTTAAGAAGCATTAACAACCTAAATAATTATTGAATGAAATTACCATGGGACAAGATAATTGTATAATTATGAAAAGATGAAAAAATGAAATTAGGATTTGGGTTATACAAACACATGCTCAACAAGGAGCATTATAAATTTGCAAAACAGTGCGGAGCAACTCATTTAGTCATTCATTTGGTTGACTATTTTGGGCATGAGAAAAATGGTAAAGTAGATACTAACCAGCCCGTTGGTGAAAAAGATGGATGGGGTACTGCAGGAGTTAATACGGAAATATGGACCGTTGACTATTTAAAAGATATCAAAAAAGAAATAAACGAAAACGGATTAGAGTTAGAAGCTATTGAAAATTTCGACCCCGCACATTGGCATGATGTGCTTTTGGACGGCCCTAAAAAGCAAGTACAAATTGACAACCTAAAACAATTAATCAGGAATGTTGGTGAAGCAGGTATTCCAGTGTTCGGATATAATTTTTCGCTTGCAGGTGTTAGTTCAAGAATAATGGGCAAATTCGCACGGGGTAATGCCATATCTGTTGGCATGGAGAAGCGAGATGATACGTCGATACCAAATGGAATGGTTTGGAATATGGTATATGATAAAGATGCCTTAGGAACAATGCCTGAAATCAACCATGATGAATTATGGAAAAGAGTAACATGGTTTTTAAACGAATTACTCCCAGTAGCTGAAGAAGCAGGAGTTAAATTAGCAGCACATCCGGACGATCCTCCATTACCTTATATTAGAAAAACACCGCGCCTGGTATTTCAACCACAATTGTATCAAAAGTTAATAGATATAAAAGACAGCTCCTCAAACAATCTTGAATTTTGCCTGGGTACTATTGCAGAAATGACCGAGGGCAATGTATATGATGCTACAGAGTATTATAGCAAACAAGGAAAAATCTCTTACATTCATTTTAGAAACGTGATAGGAAAAGTGCCTTTTTATAAGGAAACTTTTGTGGACGAAGGCGACATAAATATGTATAGAATTTTGAAAATATTAAAGAAAAATAATTTTGATGGTGTTTTAATACCGGATCATACACCTCAAATGACATGTGATGCTCCTTGGTACGCGGGGATGGCATATGCAATGGGATATATGAAAGCTTTGTTATCCCAAATTAATGATAAATAACTCTTATTAAGAACTTAATATGAAAAGACGTAAATTTATTCAAATGGTTGGTAGCTCTGCTACTATCATGACAAATTCCAATATATTATTTGCTTATCAGAATGCAACTGATAACGATATTGAAGATCAACTAAAAGAATGGTCCTTTGCTGCCTTTAATAGGTTCGAAGAGATTTGGAACTTCAATGATTTTTGGAAAAGGGGAAATACCTTTGATGCCTGCTTAACCTTTGTGGATGCAGTGCAACAACGATGGCCGAATGATCCTGTTGTTCAAGAAATACAGTTGAAAGTAAAATATATGCTGGAAGAAAACCTGGTATTTTTTAACTCCTTTGATTCCGGGGATCTTTGGGCTGATGATTTTGGTTGGTGGGGGCTTATGGCACTTAATGCACGCAAACATTTACTTAAAATTGGAGAGATGGATCTGGCTGACAAGTACCTGAAGCTTTCAACCGACTTGTGTTGGGAATTTAAAAAGAATACTGCCTATGACCATAGCACAAAAGCTATTCCGGTACTTCATGGATGTAGAAACGGAGATGCTAATGGAATCAGTAAAGGGGTTAAGAATACCGTTACCAACGTTTTATTGTTTCTGCTTTCTTCCCGAATATATCGTTTGACACTAGCTGAAAACATTGGAGATAATGATAAGTACCTGGATATGGCATATCGCCAATGGTTATGGTTTGAACATTGGTTTAAGCTTGATGAATATGAATATCTGAAAAAGATATCTAAGTCTGGAGCTTTGGTACAAGAACGTCCAATGGCTTTTTTTGAAGGCTCCAGCTATCAAGAAATAGTACACCCGCCATGGGCTGAAGGCTGGGTGTGGACAGGAGACCAGGGAATGTTGGTAGCTGCACTAACTGACATGTTTGCCGTTAAGGATGAACTGGCTAATTGGATTTTTAAAAATGATATTGCCTCTGACTTTAACACTAATGTATTTGAACAGAGAGTGCGTTCGCTTCTTAAAATTATTGGTAGTGGAATTAAAACAGCTTTAATTAGTGATGAAGACAACATTATTCGTGAAGCACCTTGTTTATCAAGCTTTGGTCCGGTTCATGGCAATGATTATTTGGCAGGACGTGGTATTATGATGCGCTACATCGGAGCCAGCGAAGAGAAAGCTCTTCTTGGCGTTGACTTGAGCGACAATATTATGGCGACGGTAGATGCAATATGGCAAACTCGTGATTCAGCAAACAACCAGTTTCAACCTGAATTTACAAGTCCTGAAAATGACAAGCTTTATATTGAGCAATTCAGAAAGCTTTGGGGGCTGGCCAATGATGTCCTCAAGTGGGATATTAAAAAAATGAAAGAACAAAATAAACAGGGTGTTTGTCAGTCTATTGGGCTTGATGCTCTAGGTGCAGCGATTGGGTTGCTGTAAACTATTAATCCGCATTATTCATCTGCCGAATTACAAGGGTTGATAACTTATTGCACAGTGAGTTAACATTGGTCATTTCAATAAGAAATTCTCATAAAGTTCAAAGTCCTCGCCACGTCCATAGCGAATCAAATCTCCAAACAAATAAGTATCAAGGGAAAGTAGGTCTTTTATTTTAAAGTCATTAATGCCTGCAGTCTCTAGTACGGTAAATCTTGTAGTTTCACCATGGTTTCTAAGGAAATACCTTTTGCCCACCCTCATGTTGTCAAACGACATTGTTTTGTTGCCAGATCCACTCATATAATTCACGATTTTTTAAAATGCAAGTATAGCGTATATCCTCTTGATATTGTTTAGGTCTAGCAGTTATATATGGAGATCATTGTATTGTTATTTTTTTTTCTGACAAAATGTAGAGCTGCTTTTATTTTTTTTGTTTGTTGAAATCATAGATTTCGTATTTATCCATTATTTTTATGATCAAATAATAATATTTTAATGAAGAGAGTAAAACTCAATTTCGATACGCAAAAGGTAATTAAAAATGCAACTAAATCGCTTTTTTCAGAATTCAAACCTCCGGTAAAAAAAGTTGGCTCATTACCGGGGACATTGGTTTACACCGGTCAAAAGACCGCCCCTACAACAGTCAAATTATTTCAATATGATAGAAAGGGAATTTCATTCAAACCAGTAAATAATATTGACGAACTAAAGAAAAACGTTTCTAAAACGCATGTTAACTGGGTTGACTTGACTGGTTTTCAGAATATTGAGTTTATAGGCGAGATTGGCACTTATTTTGAGATTGATTCCCTCACATTGGAAGATATGCTCAATGTAAATCAGCTACCCAAAATTGAAGAACATGATGATTATCTTTATATCACGCTTAAGTTGGTAGAATTAATTCCCAATTCAAACACTTTCGAATTTACCCATTATAGCATGGTGATTAAAGGAAATACCTTGCTGACATTTTCCGAAAACCCAAATAAACTTTTTGACAACATTGAGGAGCTGCTTCAACATAATTTTAACCAACTGAAGCACGCACGACAAAATTATTTGAGCTATAGAATTATTGATACAATAGTAGATCATTATAATTATTCTCTCGATTTGTTTGCTGCAGTATTGTCTGATCTCGAATTAGAATTGATTCAAAGTCCTACAAAAATGCATATTCAAACAATTTTAAGATATAAAAAACAATGGTTGATTTTAAGGAAGGCATTGTATCCTTTTAAAGATGCCATCAGGAAAATGTTAACCGTAGAAGCGAAGTTTATTAAAAAAACGGGAAGACATTTTATTACTGATCTGAGTGATCATTTACAGAGCATTGCAGAAACAATGGAAATATTGAATGCTACCCTAAATAATTTGATGGACTTGTACAATTCTACAGTGAGCAATAAAATGAATGAGGTGATGAAGGTACTCACTATCGTGTCCACAATTTTTATTCCACTCACCTTCATTGCGGGGGTCTATGGCATGAATTTCAAGAGTATGCCGGAGCTGCAATGGGAAAACGGATACTACTACTCCTTGTTGGTGATGGTCGCTATTAGTGTGCTTATGATAATTTTTATGAAAAGAAAGAGATGGTTATGAGTTGTTTTTTTTGACTTAAAATGTGAGCAATGGCAAATTTCGCAGAAATGGAGTGCTTATAAGTTGCAAGAGTTTATTTACAGACACTGGTTATTTTCCATGGGCTTTGCTATATCTCCTTACTTCTTTTATTAAAGGTTTATATTGATCTCCCAATGCAATCAATTCTGTATGTAGTTCTTCAGAAACTTTAATGCGTTTGATCTTAATTGTTTCAAACATTTTTATTATTTCTTCAAAATTTTTCTTCTCAATATTTTTGATAACGAGTCTAATTATTTTTTCATTTTGTATAGAATTTCCTGGAAGAATGCCATTGATAAGCGCAACTTGCAAAGAACTTTTTAATGGAACATTATACAATTTCTCAAGTAATTTATTTTTTACCTGATATTCCATTTGACTAAAATTAGAAGTAAAAAAATCCTGAACCTCACCGCTTTTCATTAGTGAAGCAGGCATGTTGTCAATAACACTCATGATAAAATACCCTTTGTGTCTATCGGCCAGGGCAAGTATTTGATGTAGAAAAATGCTAAAATAGTCTGCATCAATGGCACTAATAATAAGAAAGTGCTCTTCCACTTTTTCAGACATCAGTAACTTTTTTATCAATTGTTTATTAAGGTTATTGGCAGTATGCTCTTTTATCTTAAAGACGATTTGACCATTGGCGATTTGCCAAAGTGTATAGCAAGTATATATTGCGCCATAAACCATATCTTCCTTTACCTGAGCAGCAGTAGCAGATGTTATACCATCAACTTCGGGGTTGTCATTTACCACCAATTGACTTCTTTTCATATAAACAAAGGATGGGCTTTTGATAAAAAGAACCTGCATTAATTTGTTATAATCAGCTTTGGTGAAAGGTATGTGATCGAGCTTGGTCAAAGGATTTTTCGGAATAATTTTGAATGTTTTGAAATTGCCTGTCAGATCCCAAAAGAGATCAATTTCAGCATTGTAACAACTGCTGTCTTCGCATACTGGAGTAATGACATGAGAGGTATATCCGTCCAGCAATCCAGCATTATCATAATACCCATAAATGTCCAGCAACACAGAGTCGTCAGTTAGAAATTGAAAAGCAACTTCTGGGTTTTTAAAGGCTTTTGTGCTGATAGGTGTTAGACAAAGCAGCCAGTATATCAGAAAGAGTAATAAGTATTTAAAGTTGGTTTTCACTATTGAAAAATTGAATTCCTTTT
>CAYREN010000037.1:0-20598 GCA_964423255.1 uncultured Roseivirgaceae bacterium
ACAAAACCATCCTCGTTTAAAATTGCTAACATGGCAGATGTCATGTCAGGATTCCCACAAAGAAATATGTGCGTGTTGTCTGGAGTTGGTTGGAAACCCCACATTTTTTCCATGGTGCCATCTTTCCATATATCCTGGATAAAACGCGTATCTCCGTGCCAACCGGCAGGTTCTTTTTCCGGCAATAAAATAGTTGGCAGATAGGTAAATTTCTCAGACATGCTTTCTATCAGTGTCAGCTCGGAGGAATAACCCAAATCCCATGAGTTCGCAGCGCCGTGGATTACTGCCAATTTTCCAATACCTTTTTGCAAAGCGTTGGAGCGAATCATACTGATATACGGTGCAACACCGGTTCCGGTAGCCACCAATACTATATTATTGCCTTTGGGTACTTCCTCCAGAGTGAACATCCCTGCTGTTTTTTTGCCCATTTCTATGCGGTCTCCAATCTGGAGATTGAAGATTCTTGGTGTAAGCGCACCGGAATGTACTATGGTAATATAAAATTCAATGTATTCTTTTAATACCGAAGAGGAGGCGATAGAATACATACGCCTAATGATCTTCCCCGGTTTATACTCCTTTTCTTCAGGAGCAGAGTCTACAATCCTCGAAGCTGTTGCCAGTAGCCCCAATGAAATAAACTGCCCTGCGGTGAATTGTGGAAGATCCCAAGAATCTGGTTTTACCCTCACAATTTTCATCATTGGAGAAACTTGCATTATTTGCGTGACAATGCTATTGAGCTTTTTATTATCCATAAATTATAATCTTAAAAATGACTTGGAGTGGTTAAAAAATTGGGCTCAGATTGTGATTACAATAATAAGCAATAAGACAAAATGATTGGATAATAATTGCAAAAAGTAAAATGATATTTTTCCATTATGATTGTTTAGATGTAATTTCACTTAACAAATAAACTATACATAAATCCTGTGAAATATATCTTGAATTTGATATTCATTTTCTTTTGTTCATGGTCTTATGCAGCAGAAAATGATACCATCAGATTATCCGATTATGACATATTACCCAATAGCCGTGTAAATACAACTATGGCTATGAGGGAAGCACTACGGCAAGCTAAAAGTCTTAAAAACCCAATAATATTATTTGATAAAGGACGATATGATTTTTGGCCACAATACAGCGAAGAAAGGAATTATTATGAATCGAATACTACGGATATTAATCCAAAAAGACTCGCAATGCTCATCGAAGATTTTGACAACTTGACCATTGATGGGAATGGAGCAGATTTTGTTTTTCATGATAGAATACAACCCATCACTGTTGACCATAGCTCAAATATTAATATTCAAAACTTTACCATTGACTGGGATATTCCGCTAACTGCACAAGGAGAAGTGATGGAAATTGAAAATGATTTCATAGTGCTTAAAATCAATAAGATCGAATCACCATATATCATTGAAAATGGCAAATTAATATTTGTTGGTGAAGGATGGAAAAGTGGTATTTGGGGAATTATGGAAATCGAAAGAGAATCCAGGTTGATTGCTCCCTTCACAGGAGATAGTGGATGCTGCGGACGAGGATGGGATTTAGCTGAGGTCAAGGAAATTGAAACTGGTTTGGTGAAGATAAATAAGCCTTTTGGTTTACAAAGACCAGAAAAAGGCAATTTTCTTATTCTGCGTCACAACAAAAGAGACCATGCGGGGATGTTTTTTTCTCACAGCAAGAATATTGAAGTGAAAAATGTGGAAATATACCATACTGCCGGCCTGGGTATTTTGTCACAATTTACTGAGAATATAAGTATGGACCATGTGAAGATGATTCCAAACCCAAACAAAAATAGATACTTGAGTGGTCATGACGATGGCTTTCATTTTTCAAATTGTAAAGGTCAGATCACTGTAACTAACTGTGAGTTCGCCGCTTTAATGGATGATCCGATAAATATCCATGGTACCAGTGTCCGGATTATTAAAAAATTAGCACCAGACAAATTATTGTGCAGGTTTGTGCATCATCAAACTGTCGGGTTGGACTGGGCAAGACAAGGAGAAAATATAGGGTTTATTCGCAGTGAAACTATGGAAACTATTGGCAATGATCTGGTGACAGAATTTAAATCAATATCAAATCAAGATTTTGAAATTTTGTTTGAAGACGAAATCCCTGATAGAATTAATGTTGGCGATGCATTAGAAAACCTCACTTGGACTCCAGATGCATTTATTGCTAATAGTAGGTTTATGAGCTGTCGTGCAAGGGGAATTTTAGTTTCTACACCTGGCAAGGTAGTGATCGAAGGTAATTACTTTGAATCCAGTGGATCAGCTATACTCATCGCAGGTGATGCCAATAACTGGTATGAAACCGGGGCTGTAAAAGATATCCTCATCAGAAATAATATATTCGCAGACCCATGTCTTACCTCGATGTACCAGTTCTCTGAGGCTATCATTAGTATATTTCCTGAAATTCCAAATCCTGAATTGGCAAAAGAGAAGTTCCACAAAAATATCAGGATCGAGGATAATGAGTTTTATCCATTTGATTATCCAATACTATATGCACGATCAGTTGACGGCTTGGTTTTTAAAGGTAACAGTTTGACAAGAAGCTATAGTTTCAAATCATTCCACAGAAGGAAATTTTCCTTTAGCTTTGAGTATTGTGAAAATGTAGTTATATCAAGCAACACTTTTTCTGATGATATTCTTGGCAGAAATGCTTCTTTTACCGGAATGAAAAAAAGTGATTATATAATAAATCAAGATCAAGATATTAAAATTAAACAATCCAAATAATTGTTGCTATGACCAGAATTATATTATTGCCCCTAACAGTTTTATTTTTTATTAGTACGTCTTGCAAGGAATCTACAATACAGATTGTCAAGAGTCCTCATGATTTAACTTTTGACTATTTGCCTAAAACCTGGGATGAAGGTATTCCTTTGGGAAATGGCATGTTAGGTGTGTTGATCTGGGAAAAAGAAGGGAAACTAAGATTTTCACTTGATCGGGCAGATTTATGGGATTTACGACCAATGGAAAATTTGCAGACTGATAAATGGAAATTTAGCTGGGTTTACGACCAATGGAAAAAAGATAAATACGACGAAGTTCAGGAACAATTTGACGTACCTTATAACAAGTTGCCAGCACCAACAAAAATACCTGCAGGAGCACTAGAATTTGATATGCAAAAATATGGTAAAATAAGCTCAGTCAATTTGCACCTTCAGCAGGCTTTGTCAGAAGTCATCTGGGAAGATGGAAAAAGAATGCAATCATTTGTCCATGCATCAAAACCAATTGGCTGGTTTAAGTTTGTTGGATTTGAAGAAGATTTTAAACCGGTTCTTGTTCCTCCGGCTTACCAAAGTAAGGAAACTGAGAAAGAGGCCATCAATTCACTCTCTGGTCAAAATCTTCGGAGACTGGGTTATACACAAGGTAAAATTGAGAATACACCAAACAGAATCACTTACACCCAGCAAGGATGGGGAGGGTTTAACTATCAAATTCATGTTTCATGGAAAAGAGATGATTCAGGTCTTGTTGGTTGCTGGAGCATCAGTTCCGATTATCCTGGATGGGATAAAAAACCCATGGCCAGTAAAGTAGTTTCAGAAAATGAAAAGACACCATTTATTGAGGCATTTAATATGCATGAATCATGGTGGAGTGAATATTGGGGTAAATCTGAAATTAGGCTACCGGACGAGCTTTTGGAAAAACAATGGTATTTGGAAATGTATAAATTTGGTTCTGCAGCCAGAGAGGATGCTCCTCCTATTGCCTTGCAGGCTGTTTGGACAGCAGATAATGGTAAAATCCCACCTTGGAAGGGGGATTTTCATCACGACTTAAATACCCAACTGAGTTATTGGCCGGCATACAGTGGTAATCACATGGATCTGGAAGGAGGTTATATCAATTGGCTCTGGAAATATCGAGATACATTCATGAAATACACAAAAGAATTTTATGGAACGAATGGAATGAACGTGCCTGGTGTCACTACGCTTGATGGCATTCCTATGGGAGGGTGGATTCAATACTCGTTTGGCCCAACAGTATCTGCATGGCTTGGGCATCATTTTTATTTGCATTGGCAATATACCATGGATCGCAAATTTCTTGAAGAGAAAGCCTATCCCTGGATAAAAGATGTAGCTATATATTTAGATGAACTATCTGTGAAGGATAAAAATGGACAGAGGGGATTACCGCTAAGTTCCAGCCCGGAAATATTTAACAATTCGAGGAAAGCATGGTTTGATGAAATTACGAACTATGATCTGGCGCTTATTCGGTGGACATTTACCAAAGCAGCAGAGCTTGCCAATGAATTGGGGAAAAAGAATGAAGCTAGCAAGTGGAGTAGGATATTAAATGAATGGCCCGTATTTGCTATTCATCCTGAGGAAGGCTTGATGTTTTCTGGGAGTTTACCCTATTTCGAATCTCACCGACATTTTTCACACCTCATGGCCATTCATCCATTGGGGCTCATTGATTATAATAATGGGGAGCAAGATCAGAAGGTAATCAGCAATACCATTAAAAATCTCGATGCAAAAGGTCCAGAACATTGGACTGGTTATTCTTACAGTTGGGAGGGCAACCTGAAGGCTCGCGCTATGGATGGGGAAGGTGCTGCACAGGCTTTACGGATATTTGCTGAAGCATTTTGTTTGCCGAATAGTTTTCATGTAAATGGAGATCAGTCCGGAAAGGGATATTCCGGGATGACTTACAGACCATTTACGCTGGAAGGCAACTTTGCCTTTGCCGCGGGCATCAACGAAATGTTGTTGCAAAGCCATACTGGAATTGTGCATATTTTCCCAGCAATTCCAGCAGATTGGGAAAATGTATCATTTGAAAAGCTGAGAACGGTAGGCGCATTTTTGGTGTCGGCAAAAAGAGAAGCTGGAGAATTAGTCTCTGTAACAATTTTTTCAGAAAAAGGAGGGAAGTTTAAAATGAAAAATCCATTTGCGGCTGATGATATTAAAACTAATGAGAAAATAAAATCTTCTGATGGCTTGATAGAAATTAATATGGAGCTGGGAGAAAAGATAGTTTTACAAAGGAAATGATGTTATTCAAAAGGAAAATTACATAATCATTGCCCAATGTTGACTCAAGCGTCTTGTATTCTTTCATCTGCTCATATTATTTTTCAACATCCGGTATTGAAGGAAAGAGGGGAAGTCGTTTGAATTTTTGAATCACTCATCCATTGATAGATTAGGTAATGCTATAAGCCTAATTTTTTCTTCCTTTCCAGTAAACAAGGGCAATAGCAGCAAGGGATATTATCAGCCCAAAAAACTCTCTGGTTTCCTCAATATACATTTTGTCGGCTTTCATATGCTGGGCAATATTCTCAGCATCGTGATTGATTGCCCAGTCGTAAACACCTGGAGAATAGTAAATTAGTCCTGCAATACTTACCACAACAAAAACCAATACCAACCACTTCAAATACTTACCTATTGCTGCAGCGCCGGTTATAACTGATATCCCAAGATAGTACAATATCCAGGTAAACGGATCTGGGTCGTTGTATTGTAGAGCTGCGAATAAAATAAAAATTAGAGTCAGGGTGCCAAAGAGTAATTTCATTTGTTAATATTTTGAAAGTTTGCTGTTTATCGGGACATATAATCATGCCTTTGTGTTTATTTAAATTGCTCCGGCCAGGCCGGTTTCATTTGTTTATGTTTTTTGTTTCAATAGTAATTTTCGGATCGTGAATTAAATAATTATGTTCATGAATGGTCAGTTAAGAATAGATTCCTTAATGCTTATATGTTCTTTTTCAGTATTTTCTGTGTGTTCCAATGGTCTGAATCTCTCAATATGAAAATACATAATTTGGTCTTCTAATATGTCGCATTTAGGACACCACATTTTAAGTTCTTTATTAACCTCTTTTAAGCGAACATATATGCTTCCACATTTACAAGTGAATACTTCCGTTAAAGTATAAATAATTCCTTCGCAAATACTACGAACCGGAATTTGGTACAAATTATTGTCGTTTACGCATACTACTTTATCGCCTACTTTCATATTATTCATTTTGAAATTATTAGGTCTATATTACTTCGTCATTTTTGGCAAATCATGCACATTACATATTATTTTACTTTAATCATTGATTCAGTTTCAGAATATTTTCTTAACACAAAATTATAAATGATGAATTACAAAGTAAACAATCCACCTTCTAAGAAGGTGGATTGTTTACTCCTTAGAAATCGGATCGAGCAGGTTTGACGCAATATTTGAAAAACTATGAAAACCCTTTGGGAACAAAGATAATAAACGATTTGACTGCGTTATATTTATTTTAAATAACTATGGCTATTAAAAATAAATATGCCTGGCAACTCATTCATTCTCTTTGTTTTTTGAAAGAAATGAATTAATAGAAGTCCCCTTTATTTAGGTTATGGCAAAACCATTAAATATCTATCAGTTAAGTATCTCTTGACATTTCGTCAAAAAATACGCTTATCTTAGTATTATTACAAACATATTATTTATGATAGGTGGATATGATATTATGCTGCTAATTTACACTTTTAATTAATTTTGAATATTGGATTTATAGCATCATTATTTATAAATTTGGTTCTATAATTATACTGCCTCGGTAAGACAAGGCAAGCACAAATAGCGTAATGAAATATGTACAAATTAAACTTTATAACTCAGTTTAAAAAAAACAAATAGAACCAAAATATTATATTATTACCAATAAAAAGATATAAGTATTATGAGATTTAGCCTAATATCACCTGCCTTAAATTTTCGTGTCAAAAGTAGGCCTACAAGTGGATTATTTAAAACTATTATTCTTTTATTTATTTGTAATTTCTCTTATGCACAAAAGACTATTTCCTTAGACCCCCAAATCAATAAAGAGTTTCGCGCATCAGTAATTAAGGTTGATATCACACCGGACAATTCTCAACATTTGGTTGGTTATGGGACCAGAAAATCAACTGGAATTCATGACCACATTTTTCATCGTATAGTTGCCCTTGATGATGGTACTACTCAATTTTTTCTTGTATCCACAGACATTTGTTATATTTCTAATGCTGAGTATGACCGTGTAGCGGAACAATTGAAAAACAAGCTTGGAATCGACCCAATGAATCTGTGGTGGACTACAACTCATACACATTCTGCTCCGGAAATTGGTAGTTCCGGAATGGCAAAAATATTTTTGGGTAAACGATATCAACATGAAAATGATGTTGACTATACTGATTTTGTTGTACAAAAATTAATTGAAGGAATAAGGGAAGCTCAGCAGCAACTTTCTTCTGCACGACTTGGGGTAGGGTGGGGCTTTTCGCAAGCAAACATAAACCGACGTGCTAAAGATGTTGATGGAATTGCTACTTTAGGTATGAATCCTGATGGACCCGTTGACCGAAGGATCGGACTGTTGCGGATAGAAAATGAAGACGGAACACCAATGGTTTTGATAGCTAACTATCCAATTCATGGAACCGTAATTGGAGGGCAAAGTCTGGAAATAAGTGGTGATGTTCAGGGAGTCGTTTCAGAATATGTAGAGCAGAAAACAGGTGTTCCATTGCTCTTTATCAATGGTGCTGCGGGTAATCTTGCTCCAATTTACAGTGTTTATCCCAGTGCTAAGGCAGGGCATTTAGGGCAATATCGTGTTCTACTGGGCGATAAAATTCTGGATGCAAACAGAAGAATTTCAACAACAACCAACGAGGTAAATCTTAGTTTAGGGTCATTGACAGTAGAAACTCCCCGAAAAGAAGGTCTGTCATGGCCTCCTGACTTTGGTAAATATACCCGAACAACTAATACTGGAGTAAATATGGTACGGCTTCCGATTCGCTTTCTGAAAATAAACGAGGATATTGCGATTTGGAGTGCACCTCTGGAATTATTTTGTGAGATATCCAATGAAATACGTGACCGATCTCCTTTTCCCTACACCTTTTATTTTGGTTATGCCAACGGTTGGCTTGGATATTTACTGACAGCATCTGAGTACCAGCACAAGGGATATGAGCCAACTGTTTCCCCATTTACACCTCAGGCAGCCGCAGACCTTACCGAAGCGGTTGTCACATATCTTCAAGGTAGAATGCTAGACCATATTCCTAATAATGAGGGCATAGGGAAACCTTAATTAGTTTCTGAACGGAAACAGACATATTTTATAATAAGCGTTTTTAATTTTGATGTGTTTCCGTTCAGAAACTAACTATCAGCAGGTTTTAATCTGTGAATCTGTGGCAAAGATAATGACCCACTATTTTCACAAGAGACATTTTTTCAAACGATCTTATACTAATTTTTTAAATACTCGAGTAAATCCGACATATCCTGATGGTTTATTTGATTATGTAATCCTTCAGGCATGGCCGAATATTCAGATGCGGAAATGCTCTCAATATCGTCTCTAAGAATTACATTTTCCTCACCCAGGATATTTCTTAATGTTATAGAATTTACACCCTCCTGCAATATTATTCCTGATTGAAGGTCATTATTCTTTTCTTTAACCATCCATAATTCGTACCCGTCCGCAATGGATTTGTTAGGCTTGATTACATCAATCATTATTCCGGCTTTATTGCGATTACGAATTCCTGAAAGATCAGGCCCATATTTAGTTCCATCCTTGCCGCTAATCTGATGACACATGGCACATGATTGTTTGAATATACTATGCCCATTCTTAATATTTCCCTTCAAAGAAAGTGTAGCCTGATAATCAAGCCACACAGCGTCGGCAGATGTCTGATTTCCCTGTAGAATTGATCTGGCAAACTTCCTTATGCTATCATTTTTACTATTAAGCAAATTGACAGTTCTTGGCCAACCAATAGACGATTGCTGGATTTTAGATGATTGAACAGCCTCAAGTAACAGCTCCTGTCTTTCATCACTAACCATAAATATTTTTACGGCCTCATCTCTCACTTCCGGGACAAATGTTTTCCACTGTTCTATCATAATGGAACATGAAGCAATGCCCTTTGTTTCTCCTAATGCCCAAATGGCTGTTTTTTGAACTTGAATGGGCTGAGTATAATCCAATAGCTTTTGAAATAAAGATAAATCATCTTCGGTACTTGACCAGGAAAGAACTTTTACTGCATCGGATCTAAAGTCTGGATTAAGATTCTTATCAAAGGCAATAGAATGTGCTTTTTTAGCGAGGGTCTTGTTATTTTTAAAATGACCCATGGTATGAAGTAATTTGAGACTTTTGGACCGAAGATCCGAATCAGTATTTTCTGCGAATAAATCTTCAAGAGAAATGATCGCCGATTTATTCAATGAAAATTCAAGATCATTATCTACAGTTTGTGACAATCCATCTATCGAAGCTGCTTGCCACCAACTATTTTGATGCGATCGATCAGCCAAAATTATTTCGAAAAACTTGTTTATCATAGTGGCATTGTTCTGCTTACCTATGATCTTTCCAAGGTTTTTGAAAAACGTTTTCATCTCTTGAGTAGAAGTTGCGCCAATTATAGCGGAGGCTTCCTTAATAAGAGATAATTCATCTTGGTAAGATGCAGATAAAGCTGCTATCTGTGTCCATGTGTCTTCAATGTCTTTAAATAATAATTGTTCTCTTGCCTTTTGCGATTTATCAGATTCGTAATAACCTAAGGTGCACAATATCTGAAACCGGACTTTAGGGTTTAGATCATTGACCATAGAGATTAATATATCCTCAAGCTCCGCAAATTCTTTTCTATGAAGTTCGGCAATCTTTATGGCATTTTCTCTAACTCCAACCTCTGGGTGTTCAAAAGCCATTATCAAGAGACTTTCGTCAAATTCATGGAGGCCTTCTAATGTCCACAAACCATGTACAAACCCAATAGAAGAGTTTGTCTCATTTATAAAATTTTTCACAATCGGAACGATAGATTTTTGCTGTCTGTCAACAATAATGCGTTGGGCATATCTACGCCACCAAATATTTGGATTTTTTAATTGGGCAATCAATTGTTCATCCGTAAAATCAGAAATTGGCATTTTTTCATTAATGGCTTTATCTTCATAATTGTAGCCTTTATACACAATTCGAAAGATTCTACCTTGATCACTTCCTGCAGATAAATCCCCGGAGTTAATCACTTCCTCAGACAGCCATTCCGGATGTTCAATTATTTTACGATAAAAATCTACCATATAAAGCTCTCCATAAGGGCCATTATAAAAATTAACAGGACGAAACCAACCGTCGGTAGAGGCAAGGAATTCTTTATTCTGAAATTGCCTCTTTGATCCAAAAGTAGCTCCCTTGTCATAGACAATATCTGTGTGCACCAGATTATGAGTTGGTTCAGCAATAAAAGTTACAGATTGATAAATTTCGGGAAAAAGGTCTCCTAAATACCATGTTACACCACAAGACGAGGTAATTGCTCCTACATCTGTTAAAAGCTGATGTTCAGGGTTTTGAGTAATGGGAAAAATTTCAAAACCAATTCCATAATCCGGAACGTATTGCCGCGCTGAAGACATTACTAAGTTTTGATTACGCAATAGATAATTTGCTCCCATTACTTCATGGAATAGGTGAGCGGCATTGCTTGTCCCGAAATGATGCCCCCATTTATCAAATGTATGTCCGAACTGCGAATTGCTCGAAAGCATTTCAAGGCTTAATTTATCAGGGTTAAACCTTGTATTCAAACCATTCGCATTTCTGGGAAGTTTAGGAGCTCCGGGATGCCCCGGGAAATGAACCTCTTCTCCCTTATCACCAAATAGATCACTATAACCTTTTGAATTAACGGTGCCATCATCGGCTAAATATATCCAATTATCTAACCCGTAAATCGGATTATTAACATTGTGTTGAGGATTTGATAAAGCATATCCAGATAGAATAATTTCTTTTTTATCTGCTACATCATCACCATTACTATCTTCGAGATACAAAACATTTGGTGGGTCCATAACCAATATTCCATTTTTCCAAAGCATTATCCCTGTTGGAACGATCAAACCTTCAAAGAATATTTTACTTTTATCCATGACACCATCACCGTCAAGGTCTGTCAGTATTTTCACTACACTACTACCTTTTACATCAATTGGATAACCATGCATTTCCAAGACATACATTCTGCCATTTTCATCTATTTCCATGTCGACCGGATCAGAAATTAGTGGTTCCGATGCTACAATTTCAATTTGAAACCCTTCTTCTATTTGGAATGTGCTTATAATTTCTTCAGTTGAAATTTTAGTCTTTTCTTGGCAACTTATAACGGATAAACCGAGAATAAACAAAGCGATTTTTTGATGATAATAATTCATATTTATTTCTGGTAATAATGATAATTTTATTTTGAAGTTGTTTTTTCCTCTTCCTGATGTATTTTTTTAAATATATTCAAGTATCAACTTAGCAATTGTAAACGAAATAACGAAAAAATCCTGGATAGCTCGAATTCTGAGCAAAGACATCAACCCCTTAATTTCAACCTTATAAAGCAAGAAAAAATAATGAGTATTTACTCTGAACCTGCTATATTTTTCCTGACAATAAGTTAGGATTCAAAAGTAAATTTGTGAAAAGTTAAAATAAGAATTGAATATTTTTTCCGCCAACTCTCAACATGATTTTGCCCAGGAAATTTTTCGTATCTGCTAAAAAGGAATCCGGAGAATTGGTATCTATGACTAACGTTTCAGGAAAAGGTGGGGAATACAAAATGAAAAACCCATTTGCAGCCAATGATATAAAAACCAATGAGAGAATAAAATCTACTGCAGGAGTGGTGGAGATAAGTATGAGTTTGGTTGAAAAGATAGTTTTACAAAAAAAATGATGTGATAAAAAAAATATGTAGAATTGCTAATCAAAAGGGGTGGGCCCGGAGATATATTGATATTGTATAGTGTGTATTTTTTGATTTATAATTATTTCATTATCTATTTACAACTGATAGTCGTTCTTACATTTTGTCAACATTTTAATATTATAAAGTATGAAATTCATATTAATCTTTTTTATAAGTTTTACCGTATTTGGTATGCTGAATGCGTCGAATGGTGATTATGTAGAAAGGAATTTTAACAAGGCGGAATATCAGATAGAAATGAGGGATGGAGTGAACCTTTATACAATAGTTTATACTCCCAAAAATAAACGACAAAAATATCCATTCCTTATGAAGCGTACCTGCTATAGCATCGGGCCCTATGGTGCAGATAATTATGCATCAAGACTTGGCCCATCAAAATTTCTAATGGAGGAAGAGTATATTTTTGTTTATCAGGACGTAAGAGGGCGATATATGTCAGAAGGTACGTTTGATAATATGCGGCCACATATTCCCGGGAATGATCTGGATAATAAAACTGAAATTGACGAAAGTAGCGATACATTTGATACGATAGAATGGCTAATAAAGAATATCGAAAATAATAATGGTAGGGTTGGTCAATGGGGAATTTCCTATCCGGGATTTTATACTGCTGCTGCACTTCCGGAGGCCCACCCAGCTTTAGTGGCATCATCACCACAGGCACCGATTTCTGATTTCTTTTTTGATGACTTTCATCATATGGGAGCGTTCTTGCAGTCATATTTATCAGCATTTCCGGTATTTGGTTATCAAAAAGATTCTTTGACCACTAAAGCCTGGTATGGAGAGCATAGCAAAAATATTCTTGAATCCGGAAATAAAAATGATAACTATCAATTTTACATGGATATTGGACCATTAAAAAATGTTAATAAGTATTATTCCGACAATTTTTTTTGGAACCAGTTTGTTGAACATCCTAACTATGATGAATTCTGGCAAGAAAGAAATATTTTACCTCATTTAAAAGATATAGATCATGCTGTGATGACTGTTGGAGGTTGGTTTGATGCTGAAGACCTTTACGGGCCAATAAATATTTATAAAACAATAGAAAGAAATAATTCCAATAATAAAAATACTATTGTGATTGGGCCATGGAGTCATGGTGACTGGTCCAGGGAAAAAGGATATCAGGCTGTAAACCATATTTACTTTGGAGACAGTATTTCCACTTTTTATCAAAGAGATATCGAAATGCCTTTTTTTAATTTTTATTTAAAAGATAAAGGATATCTACAACTGCCGGAAGCCTATATGTTTGATACCGGAGTAAAATCATGGAAAAAATTTGATACCTGGCCACCAGTAGATATTCCTTCTGCCACATTGAGTTTTAGTGATAATGGTAAACTGGTGATTAATGGGAAGCCTGATCCGGAAGGTGACTTTAGTTATTTCAGCGACCCTAATAAACCTGTGCCATATAGATCAGAGATCACACCTGTTACATTTACGCCAAGAGCATTTATGACAGATGATCAGAGACATGCTTCCAGACGTCCTGATGTTATTACTTTTCAGACCGAACCACTCACTAAAGATTTGACTTTGGGGGGTGAGATATTTGTAAAGCTTATTATATCCATGACAACCACAGATGCTGATTTTATAGTGAAGCTAATCGATGTATATCCAGATAATGAACCGGCTACAAAGGCAACACCTGAATATGTAAATATGGGGGGCTATCAACAATTAGTAAGGCATGAAGCAATGAGGGGTCGATTCAGAAATAGTTTTGAGCATCCAGAAGCTTTTGTGCCAAATGAGAAAACAGAAGTAGAATTTCCTCTACAGGATATTTTACATACTTTCAAGAAAGGTCATAAAGTAATGATCCAAATCCACAGTACATGGTTTCCATATATTGACCGAAATCCACAAAAGTATGTTGACAATATCTTTAAAGCTGATCAGGCTGATTTTACAGTTGGTGAGATTACAGTATATGGATCAAGTACTATCACCATCGGAATAAAAATAAAACCACAAGATGGGATTGAGATTTATGCTAAATAATAATTATAGTTCTTTGTAATGGAGTTTATAAATTAGTTTTGATGATTATGGTATTACAAACCATAAGAAATCAACTGGTCAATCTGTAGGGTATGGAATATAAACGAAATTGGTGAATTGTCCATCTATTACAAATAGGCAACAAAATTCTTCAGGATTTTTATAGTTGTTTATAAATTCTTCTTTTTTTTCAATGATTTTTCTCTCGACAAATTCATTTAGGTAAGTAACGAAATAATTCCATTCCGTTCCCATCTCATCTTTTTTATATAGCAATTGACCAACTGGGACTTCAGTTTTACTAATAATAAAAATAGGATGATCAGAGAATCCTCTTTTTCTAATTTGATAAGATGCTTCTTTTATCTGATCTGCGACTTTGATAAAATCTTGTGAAATGGTACCTAAATATTTACCGCCAATTTCTGGGTTATTGCTAATGTCCATCTTTTATTTAAGTTTTAATGATACAATATTTTCCATGTGATGAGTGTGAGGAAACATATCAAAAGGTTGCACTTCCTCAATAGAATAATATTCTGTCAATCTGATAAGGTCTCTGGCTTGTGTTGCGGGATTGCAGCTGATATACACAATTCGATTTGGATTTGCCTCAATCATGGCTTCAATAACATCACTGTGCATACCTGCTCTTGGAGGGTCGGTTATAATCACCTCAGGAGATCCATGTTGATCATAAAAATCGTTATTAAGTGTTTCACCTATATCGCCAAATTCAAATTCGCTATTAGTAATATTGTTTAGAGTTGCGTTGATCCTGGCATCATCAATGGCCTCTTTTATTAATTCAATTCCCACCACTTTTTTGGCCTTTCTGGCCATGTAGTTGGCAATAGTTCCGATGCCGGTATACAAGTCATAAACAATTTCGTTGCCATCTAACTTGGCCATTTCCAATGCCTTTGCATATAATTTTTGTGCTTGAGCCGTATTGGTTTGAAAGAATGATTTTGGGCCAATTTTAAAAGTAAGGTTATCGATTTTTTCTTCAATGCTTGAGTTCCCAGAATGCAGGATCAATTCCTGATCATGGAAGGTTTCATTTTTTTTAAGGTTGATAACATAATATAAAGACGTGATTTGAGAAAATTTTAATTTTATAAAATCCATAACCAAATCAATGCCGACCTGATCATTTTCACCAAATTGCACAATGACCATGAGGTCATCTGTAGAGCTCGTTCTGACAATCAAATTCCTTAAAAGCCCAGTAAAATTTGATATGCTATAAAAACTCAATTGATGACCAATGGCAAAATCTCTAACATCATTTCTGATCGTATTGGATGGCTCCTTTTGCAAATGGCAATTTTTTATATCTACGATTTTATCAAACTGCCTTGGAATATGAAATCCCAACCCGCTTCTTTCAATCTTAATTTCAGATATTATTTCTTCATGACTTAGCCAGCGTTTATCGCTGAATGTAAACTCCAATTTGTTTCGATAATAATCAGTGTCTTCTGATGGGATTATGGAATTTACTTCAGGGAAATCAAATTTCCCTATCCGCTGAAAATTGTCAATCACTTGCTGCCTTTTAGCTTCGATTTGATATTGATAATCGAGGTGCTGCCATTTGCATCCACCGCAAAGACCAAAGTGCTCACAAAATGGTTCTACACGTTTTTTGGAATACTCGTGGAACTTTATGGCCCTTCCTTCAAGATGGTTTTTTTTCTTTCTTATTATCTTTAAATCTACCACATCATCAGGTGCTACTCCAGCTACAAACACTGCCAAACCGTTAATTTGAGTATAACATTTACCCTCAGCAGCCACCGTCTCAATACGGACATTTTCAAATATTTTGTTTTTCATTCTCATATTTCGGGCGCAAAGTTAAACAATATCGTTGGTAGCTGATTAATTTTATTATAATTTGAGGCGCAATAATTTATCTAATGAAAAGGTTCGTTCTTATATCAGTACTGCTATTGTGTGGACAAATAATATCATTTGCCACACATATAGTTGGTGGAGAGTTTGAGATTCTTCATATCGAGGGCGATCGTTATTTGTTCAGACAGATTCAGTATTTTGATGTAGTTAATGGAAATCCACAAGCCAAAGATTTTCAGATAAATGCTTCAATTTTCAGAAAAAAGGATAATGTATTTGTTAGAACAGTCAATTTAAATTATATATCTGAAAGCTTTGTTCCCTATACCAATCCGATATGCACAAATGATCAACTTGTGACCAATAGGATAATTTACGAAGCAGAAGTCTTTTTAAATCCAAATCTATTTTCAGATCCTCAAGGCTATTACCTTGTTTGGGAGCGTTGTTGTAGAAATAGTATCATCAGCAATATTGTAAAACCAGATGAGACAGGACAAACTTTTTACCTGGAGTTTCCTCCTGTCAGAAAAAACGGTGTTGCATTCCGTAACTCCTCACCACAATTGTTTCCTCCTTTGAGTGATTATGCATGTGTAAATAGATTATACTATGTTGATTTCAGAGGATTTGATCCTGATGGAGATTCATTATCATATAGTATGGTAACACCTTTGAATAGTTCAGAGTTTTTGCCCTTACCGACACCTACTCCATCACCACATCCTGAAGTATTATGGGCGTTTGGCTCAAACAGCATCAATCAAATTCCAGGAAACCCAACTTTAAAAATAAATACGTCTGGATTTTTGACAGTCACACCCTCTCGTGAAGGATTATTTGTTTTTTCTGTAAAATGTGAAGAGTTCAGAAGAAGTGTGAAAATAGGGGAGGTGGTACGTGATTTTCAGCTTTTTGTAATTGATTGCCCAGATCCAGGAAGCCCTCCGGTAATTGAAGTAAAAGCTCCAAAAACTGATTTTTTTATTTCTCAGGTAGATACTATCAAACTGAAGGTGGAAGATGATAAGTGTTTTGATTTTAAAATAAAAGACAAGGATGGTAGCGAAACCATTTCTATAATTGCAAAAGCAGTCAATTTTGAAGCTAATTTAAATACTATTCTTTCTGCAGATATTGGCTACCTGAATCTTCCAGATGATACCTTGGGAATTCAGGTATGTTTACCAGATTGTCCATATTTACAAAATGAACCATTTATAATTGATATCATTGCCAGAGATCTTACCTGTCCACAACCCTTGATGGATACCATGAGACTTATTGTACTTGTAGAGCCGCCACCAAATCAGGCTCCTAAATTTATAGAACCTGTTCAGGATGTAATCACAGCTACTTATATCGAAGGATCAATGATTAACATATCATTCAAAGTAGAGGATAAAGATTTAGACAGCCTTTTGCTTTATGTAGAGGGAGAAGGATTTGAATTGGCTGAATATGGTATTGATATAGATACTTTGATTTTTGAGAATGGTAAAATTGATTTTAATTTTAGTTGGGATACAGATTGCCAGGTATATCCATTTGCACTAAAGAATAGTTTCAAATTGAAATTTTATGTCGAAGATGTCGATCAGTGTAGTCTGGATAATAGAGATAGTATTATGCTAAATATTACTATTGATCTACCTGACAATAATTCACCGGTGGTTTTAATTGATAACGAAGGTGTAGATAAAGAGCTTACAGTAAGAATTGAAGACGATTTGAGTTTTGACATTCGCGCTTTTGATGGTGATCCTACAGATTTATTGTCTCTGGAGGCCATTGGGATTGGATTTGATCTGGAAGAAGCTGGAATATCATTTGAAAATATAACTGGAAGTTCGAATGTAAAAAACCAGCTTCAATGGAAAATTGATTGTGATGATGTAAAACTATATTTGAAGGATCAGTATGAAATTTATTTCATAGCAGAAGACGCAGATAAATGTAAAATTCAAAATGCTGATACTGTTAAACTAACATTAAATATTTTGCCTCCATTAAATGATGCTCCTGAATTATTTGTCAATGGAGAAGTACTAAAAGACACTTTATATGTTAATGCCGGAAAATTACTTGATCTTGATATCACAGGTGTTGATCCTAATGGAGATTCAATTTCATTGAATCTATTAAATAATGGTATTCTGGACGAATTAGGAATAAATTTTCAGCAACAATCAGGTATTGAAAGTGTTTTTTCAGCTTTTAGTTGGGAAACAGATTGTTCTCATTTAGCAGAAAACTATGAAAATGCAACCTATAATTTTAAGCTGTTATTACAAGATTACAAATGTTTGGTGCCATTGTCAGATACACTGAATATGGTAATTGTAGTAAGAGACGAAAAAATAAACTATGATATTATGCTTCCAAATGTATATACGCCAAATTCTGATAATGTCAATGAATCTTATTTTGTGCCTAATCTGCCAAAGAAAAATTGCGAGCGCAAATTTGAGAGTATTGTAATATTCAATAGGCTGGGAAGGGAGGTATTTAGTTCAAATAAAAGGGAATTTAATTGGTATGGAGATGATCATCCTGCAGGCGTTTATTTTTACCTCATCAGCTACACAGATTTTACTATCAAAGGAACAATATCTCTTTTACGCTAATATTTTGAACTTCCAATCACGTTAATTTATAAGGAATCCTATCAAAATACCTACACAAATATTAAATGGTAGGTTCCCTATATTTGATAATAAAGTTTGATTCTGGCAACCTTTTTGCTCAAACGACTGTCTATATAGTAAGTTATTAAACAGAAGTAGAATTATAACATTGTAAACCATGGAATTTCTATATCGACAAATTCACCGAAACAGGCTTGAATCAGAATTTTTCTATGACAAAAAATCAAGAGAAAGCTATTTTGAAATGCTTAAAATTGCATTGATGAATCTTTCTTTAGTTGACTGGAACAAAGAAAAACACTAATTAATATACTTTAGCATGGTTTGATTAAGCCCATGCTACTGAATTATTATTGATTCCAAATGAAGGAATAAATGCTTTTTATATTTTTGACTCCGCATTTTTATCCTCGGTTATGCCTTTTACTATTTCTGAATTTTTCCTACTTATTCACTTTCTGAATATCTAATTACTATTTTACATTCTAATAATTTTTATAATTAGTCAATGGTGATTAATTTATTTGGTTGAATTAATTGTATTACTATAGTTTACCAAAGGATCTGTGATTATTAATACTTGTTTAAAATTTAATATTGATAAATATATATGTGAATATTTACAACCTTTTTAGGTAATTAATACGAATCATTCGGAATATCTGGAGGTTATAAATTATCTTAAAAACAGAATCATTATTCCCAGAACTGTTCGAGATCTGGTGTCAAAAATCGATAAGCTAAAAGTGCAAAATAACCTTGATTATTCTCTTTAATCTAAATATTATCGTGTTTGCTTCAAGAATGATTATCTATAATATGTGATATGTTCCGGGACTGTGCCCCTCAATAATGCCAAGACTTTGATTTGTTTTATTTCACTTTTATTATATTAAAGCTGATCCATATTTTGGTAGAATATTATAAATTTAGTGTAATAATACACTTTTCTTTGAAATATGGTTATTTTTATTTTTATTTGTATTATACAATGAAAAAAGAAAGTATAAAAAAACTGGATCAAGCTTTTAATAAACTGGCTAAGAATAAATTTCTTAACCCGCAAAATTGTAATCAATTAAACCAAACAAGAACCTATTTATTTGAGTTGAGCAAAATTATTCAATACTTTGAACAAAAATTTAATTATGTTCCTTCTTCAGCAAGATTACTTTTCACAGAATACAATACCAAACAAGAGAGTATGTTGTTTGAGAAGTATAAAGAAGAATATTTCGACAAATAATAAGCATGCTATCTTTCGTACAATCACTTATTACTTTTGAGTATGATTTGATTTTTAAGGCAATTGCCAATAAGTCAGGCAGAATGCAGTACTTTAAAATTATTAAGGGTAAAAAGCAAAAAAGAATTAGTCAAGGAGAATTTTTAAACGCTTACAATAATCTCAGAATTATAGCTATAAAACCCATTCAAAATGATTCTATCATCACACCCATCCAAATGGAGATCTACATAAAAAATGATTAATTATCTCTAATCGATAATTATAGAAGCTTGACTTTATATTGATCATAACAAATTTCTTTTCTATCAGTTTGCATCCAAACTAAAATCTAACTTAAAGTACAACCTTTTAATCCTCATTTTAAAGGCCGGCAAGAAATCCCTGTGCTCTTGGCACAGGGCTGAATTGTCATCGGTAAAACAGGATAAAATCTTATTTTTATCAGATGGTAAAGATAACGGAAGATTTGTGGTATTGGCATCATAATGTTTCGGAATGTTATTATCATATCCAGTTAGCGATAAAATATCGTAGGTCTGTATTCAGAGATGAAATAGAAAAGGAAATTGTGGAGATAATGTCAGGTTTCAAAGAGCGTTATTATATTGAAGCTCGCACAGTTGGGTATAATAAGAACCATGTTCATTTTTTATGTAGATTTTTACCAAAATACTCAGGAGGTCAGGTAATAAGATTGATAAAAAGCATAACCTCCCGCTTGTTGTTTACTAAGTACCCAGAAATAAAGCGGCAGTTATGGGGCGGGGAATTTTGGACAGATGGCTATTATATTGGGACAGTAAGCGGAAGAGGGGACAGGAAAATAATTGAGAATTGCATAAAGAAACAAGGTAGAGAAGAGGATACCAAGCAATTGAAGTTGTTTGAACTTTAGACGCCCTGTGCTCTTG
>CAYREN010000038.1:0-20485 GCA_964423255.1 uncultured Roseivirgaceae bacterium
TGTACAACAAGAGCCGTGTGAGGGGAGACTTTCAAGCACGGTTCTGTGAGAGGTTAAGGGTGAAACTCCCTTTACCTACTCGATCTCCCAACGTTCCCAAAGTGTAGTTGCTCCATTAGCAAGCATATAACCCCATCCTGGATATGTTTCTTGATTAGCTATCCTATATGCCTCATCTACATGACCATACTCTGTTAACATTTCTAATAAATATTTAGTACACAAATTGCCGGTTGTGAGATGGTAATCTTCATCTATTACATTCTGCACCAGGTTCTCAACAGCCCGGGGAATATTTTCTTTATCAACTATACCGAGGAATAATGCAAAAGAATTGGCTGATTGATTATTATTTGCATACCCTCCTGTTTCTTCATTCCAATACGCTCTATTTAAAGTGTTCCGGGTGGTTTCTGCAAGCTTTTTGTAAGTTACAACATCAGCCTGTATCCCCATTAAATCAGCCATCTTCACGATCAGGTTAGCGCAATAGTATAAATAACCGGTGGACATAAATGGACCAGGGGTCACCCTGGAGTAAGCTGATAGTTCTTTTGTACCAAACTTTATGGGTGGTGACCAGTCTCCATAATGACTTAAATTAACAAGACCATCTTCTGTTATGTTGCTAAGCAGATCTACCCATGACTTTACCCCTTGATAGTGTTTTGCAATCGTTAAGGTATCATTGTAATATTTATATAGCATCCATGGCAATATTACATAGCTGGCACTCACTGGCGCAGCTGGTCTATATCCAAATTTGAATGGCGCTGTACAAGTGATGGCACCATCTTCACTTTGCGTATCTTTTATGTCATTCATGTACTTGGGATAAAATCTTGCCATATCAAAATTGAACATAGCTTCCTCAATTCTCACTGTCAGGTCATTTAACCAACCCATGCGTTCATCCCGCTGCGGACAATCGGTTGGAATACTATGAAGATTACTTGCTTCTGTCCACCAAACCATTTTTTGAATACGGTTAAAAAGTTCATTACTACATTCAAAATTACTTACAGCACTAACATCGGATCGAACAACCCTTATAATAACATCATCCAGAGTAGGAGTACCGGGATAACCTTCAACCTGGATATACCTAAATCCATGATACGTAAATCTGGGTTCCCATATTTCTTCCCCATCACCTCTGAGAATGTAAACATCCGTTGCTTTCGCTGTCCTTAGATTATTTGGATTGATGGTGCCATCCTCATAAAGGCTTTCAGCAAATCTCAGAGTGATTTTAGTTCCCTTCGCGCCTTTGGATATGATTTTTGCCCATCCGGCAAGATTCTGCTCAGTATCGAATACAAAAACACCTGGACGCGGTTCTGTGATTTTTTTTGCTTTTCGGCTTTCGACAACTCTTATGGGTTCTAGCATTTGGGCACAAAGTACCCCACCCGGCGGCTCAATAGGTAAAGGAATCATCCTTCCAAAATCGGCGGAGGTCGATTTATCCCAATTTGGATTTTCCAGGCGGGCATCATATGTCTCACCATCATAAATACTGCTTCGAATCACTGGACCTACTGATATACGCCAACCTGGCCTCCCGGTACTTATTATTTCCTTAGTCCCATCTTTGTAATATAATTCCAATTGCAACAGTAGTTTTGACATACCATACCAGCCTGGAGCAACAACTACACCTAATGTATTATCTTCATCGACTAATGATTCGGTGATATCGTAGGTATTATATAAAACACGTTTATTGTAGGTTGTAATACCGGGATCGAGAACATGATCGCCAATTTTATTTCCATTTAACCGCAATTCATAATATCCTATTCCGGCGATATAAACCGTGCCTCTTTGGATGGGCTTGTCAATTTTAAATTTTTTATTAAAGTAGCGTATTTGTCCTGTCATTCCCGCAGTAAAGCCTACCCATATTGCTTGCCAGTCATCTGGATGCAACAGGCCCATTTCAAACCATTCGGAATCACTAAACTTAGATGCAACTTTATTTGAGTCCCAGATTTTTACCTTCCAATAGTACCGTTGCCTGCTTTCCAGTTGATTACCATTGTAAGAGATTGCCACACTCGCAGATGAAAGAATTTTACCTGAATCCCATATATTACCCCTGTCAGCATCGAGGTCAATAAGATTATCAGCCACCAATATTTGATAAGCAGTTTGAGTAAAGCCATAATCATCTGAGTTTATTATCCACCCTAAACGCGGTGCATTAACATCTATGCCAAGTGGGGTCTTTGCATACTCACACGTCAGGTCAGCGATCGATATTGTTGAATATGCTGTATGAAAAGTAATCAATACTATTGTCGCCGCACCGAAGGCTTTTTTTATCCCCTCTTTATAATCCATTTTCATTCCTGATTTTAATTAAATTTAGTTTTAGGTAATATTTTACTGAATAGTATACTATTCCACCATTTTACCATACTGCTGGCTTTCCCAATAAACTTCTGTACACTTGCTGCGCAGCCAATCGTGGCCGTAAGCATTCAACCCAGCCAGCGAGCCAAGATCGGTAGGATCTGCCACTAGCTTTGTCCATGTCCCTAGTGCGGTTTCGGAAGCAGCCAAGGCTTCAAACAGTAAATTAGATGCTCTCCGGATGAGGGGATTATAGACTATGTCGTTTTCTGTTTTTCGTTTATTATAGGCAAAATCATACGCCGCACGGGCCAGACGGATGAGATCCAGGGTATGCACATATTGTCGGGCAAACACGGTAAAATTCATATAATTTTCTATCAGATGCTTTCCCTTTGTCTCGCTTTTGGACAATGCCATTCGAAGTCTGTCTTCAATCGGTGCTAATTCAGCAATATAATCCTGCCAGGCCGGAACAGGTTTTACTCCCTTGCTCCAGTATTTCTTATAAAGGTTTGGCCACATAAACCCTATTCCCATCATCTCATTTGACACTTTTGTTAAATCCTCTACCTTGTGAAACGCAACAAGCAGGTCATCAACTGCTTTCTCACCAGCCACACCCAGGGCATAACGCCGGTAGCTATCCTCTGGTGTAACTGAGGCATCCCAGGCAGACTCTATCATATATGCCATGGCCGGTTCGTGCTCGGAAATATCGAACTGACGAAAACTAAAACCTTTTAGACCGTATTCATGCATTTTTTGTACGATCTTGTGAAGTGAAGGCGTAACTAGCTGTGGTAGAAAACCTACATTGTCGTCTTCTATTGTGGTAATCATCTGCACATCTATATTACCGTTTTTAACAAATTTCAGGGTATTCATACGCTCAGCCACACGGGCTGGTACATAGTCCACGATAGCCATAAACTCAAACTTTTCCTTAGGAAGTACATATTCTACCAAGGGCTGGATGTGCTCACTAAAAAACGTTCCCCTGATTTTTGCATTGGGGTTTGATGCATATTGCAATACATTACGTTCGTTGACCAGAATATCAAAAAGTCTCAGGGTCTGAATAGCTCCCTCTGCCTGAGCAAGTGCTCGTCCTTCACTATAGAAGAACTGCTTACCAGCCTTTTCAAGAATTTTATCCAGGGAAAACTTTTTTTCGATGTGGTACTTGGTCTCCAATGCATCCCAGCACGCTTTCACACCGGCCCCGCCTGGTGGAAATTCTGACTCGCCCAGGCGGTAATATTCAGCATCCGGATAAGCCTTGATATGGGCCACTAATGCGGTTTCTACTAAATCCACAAACACCGGATTCAGAGGTGTAAAATACCTCATTGCTTCCGGATTACCACCAATACTTGTCAGGCCATGGCGAGCAAATTTATTCTGGGTAACAGCTTCGTAAGGAAGAATTACCCCTGCGGCTTCAGAAAGCTCCGATAACTTTGTAATAAATTCCTCGGGAAAATTGGAGAGCTGATGCGCGTATGTCACTTCCAAACCCCGGTCATGGGCAGCGGCAATGAGCCCGGTCATAAACTGCTGGCCACAAAACAATCGTTCCTCGTAAGTGTCCGCTCCCTGAAAATCAGGATTGGTAAAATAATCAAAATTACCAAAGAGCTTACGCCCAACCATCTCCTCATGGATCCTGTGCATCCATCCAAAACATAAGCCATTGGTCTCTCGTTCAATGCCATGAAACGAATAGTGTGCCCAGGGTTGATGTGCCCATGTTGAGATAAGTATCCCGGTAAACTTCAATTTTATAAGTTGATCAAACAATTTTTTGTGCTGGTCAAGACTCCAAAAAACAGTTGTATTAGCTATTGCATTGACCACACGAAACTCACGGCGAGAGAAAACCGGTTCATGTTTTACGTCCAGATTGGGCAAGTGAAACAATTCTGATTTCCCCGGAAAGACATCACCCTGCACCAAATAATGCACACCCCAGTTGGATATCACTTCATAGGCAGCCCATAAAATCGCACGTGCAGATCCTCCAGTTAACAATAGCGCTGGCTTACCATTATACTGCATTCGCCGAATTGCATATCCATGGTCAGTAAGTGAATTATCAACATTGCCCCCTAATAAAATAGTGGTTTTTGAATTTCCGTGATTTTCCCTTTCGAGAAATATGGGTGGTGTAAAGCCAAACAACTCCCTCACGTAACGTTGCAACTCATTAGCGGTGAAGATTATCAGTGGATTATCCTGTTGATTTATAACTATCTGTAACTCGTTTACATAGCCTTCTCCGTATGAAGAATTTGCATTCGGTTGAGATTGAATATTTTCCCCAATAATGGTTAGAATAACAATTAAGTATATCTGGATATTTAAACCTTTCATGTAGATTATTATGGTTCTATTTTGTAAAGATTAAATATTACTTTCGAATAATTACTATGAACACATTTGTTTTTCACCAATGGTTTATCGGGCGATGTTCAGTCTCCTGATTTATTCATATATTATAGTTTCAATCATAATAAAGCGCTTCCTGAACATTTTTATATAGTAGAAAAAACTGTTTCAACAAATAATGATGGTATAATTAATGGTGTAATTGGAATAACCGCCGAGGCAGGGATTGATGTGAATGATGTATGTACACCTACACCCACTGGAGATTTAACTCCAGTGGAAATACAAGATAAGGCAGAAGATAAAATGATAATGATGGGAGGAATATTGCCAGCCATGTTGTCATCATCAATTAGTGAAAAAAAATTCATATCTTATGTCACAGAATGGCTTGATCTGAAAAAAATAAACAGTCGTTTTATACAGTCCGCAAGTGATCAGCTGGCACCGTTAACAGATGATAAAAGGATCAAACTGGTTTGTGAAATTGTTGAAGAGTTTGGCGGGTATTGAATGAGGAGTGAAATCATTATAATTCTATTGGAATAATTCATGCAAAATATAGAACGTAACAGAAATGACATTTTTATTTACAAAAATGAAATTCTTCCCTGGTTGCCCAAAAAAATATTTGATGCACATACTCATTTGATGCATGTAAAATATCATGATTACCATTCACTGAACGAATCAGGTAAATCAGACCCGTTTTTTTATACTGTTGAAATGAAGGATTTGGAACACGCATGGCAAAAACTCTTTCCGGATTCGAAAGTAAATGGATATATCATGGGTATGCCTGTATACAATTGCAATCTTGAAGAGGAAAATAAATTTGTTGCCCGGAGCGTAATTGACAGTAATAATAGATTTGCCTATATGACAGATCCTCGGATGTCGATTCATGCATTGGAAAATTCGATTATAACTTACAAACCTATCGCACTAAAACCTTATTTGGTACATGCCTTAGTTGAAGATAAGCAAAATGCCCGTATCGTGGATTTTATTACAGAAGAACAGCTTGATCTCGCAAATAAGTATGGACTGGCAGTTACGTTGCATGTGTCAAAGCCAAGAGGAATGGCCGACAAAGATAATTTAAACGATATCTCTGAGCTCATAAATAGATATCCAAAATGTCAATTTATCCTTGCTCATTGTGGTCGTTGTTTTATTCATCCCAATATGAAGGATGCCTTGGATAATCTGCCTGTTGCAGAAAATCTTTGGATCGATACATCTGCGGTTTGTGACATAGGAGTTTTTCTGGAACTCTTTTCACGTTACGATTTATCCAGAATTCTTTTTGGTTCTGATTTGGTGACCCCTGTGGGTTTTCGTGGCAATTATGTTCGTCTGGGAATGAGTTGGCATACAGCAACTCCTGAGCTACTCGACAGGGCTGGAGGTTTAACTAGCAAAGCCACATTTGCTGCCTACGAAAACCTTTGTGCTCTCTTTCATGCAGCACGTTTTTGCCATGTCAGTGAATATGATATTCAGAATATATTTTATGACAATTCCAAAAAATTATTTGGTCTAAAATAAACATCCACTATCTAAGAACGTGCTTTTAAATTGCATCCACAGGGTGCTTGGTCAGTTAGGATTTCGGAATAGCACCTGCCTGCCAAAACGTTGGTCATGTGTTTTTCAGCTAATCCTATTACTTGACAAGTTTCACACAACGAAACCCAACATTCATGTGTCCCTGGCCATCACGATAGGCAGATTCCATATTTGTATCTTGTTTTGTCCAGCCTCCGCCTCTATTGACCCACCAGTAAACCAAAGGCTCAGGAATGGGATCGTACCAAAATTCTATCCATCGATGCTCAAACGCTTTTCCTCCTGGGTATGGTTTAAATTTAGAATTCGTCCATTCCTTTACATTTCCAGCCATATCAAAAATGCCGTCAGGTGTAGCACCTTTTGAAAAACTGCCAACAGGTGTTGTACCACCATAGTAAAAATTATAATTTGCCATGTCTGTGTCAATATTTTCATTGCCCCATGGGTACATCCTGCCTTCCAAGCCTCTTGCGGCTCGTTCCCACATCTCTTCAGTTGGCAATGTTTTATCAAACGATTTTGCATATGCTAAAGCAGCATCATGCGAAACATATGTTACCGGGTAGTTTTCACGCCCTTGAACAACAGAATATTTAGCATCCCCATCTCTAATAATCCCACAACGTTCTGGTATTTGCATCCAGGAACTGTAATATTGATCATTACCACCCTTATTTAAAAACACTGTAAATTCTGCTACAGAAACCTCGTAACGATCCATCCAAAATTCCGGAACAATCACCTGATATGCAGGACTGTGAACTTTATCTTTAGGATCTGGTCCGATATTGATAGTACCGGCAGGAAAATGTACCATTCCCTTCTTTTTGTTCTTTGGTATGGAAGAAACAGTAATAACTTTTGGCCTTTTATTTTCCAGAGCATCATCTGTTTCACCACAATAGAAATCTGAAAACACAGCAATTGGCCAGAGTTCAGGAATATGCAAATCACCAGTATCCGTTGGTCCCAGCACCCAATCCTCACTTGGGCTAAACGGCAATAAATATGGAAAAAGTTGTGTGTAAACATGCATATATTGTACACGACTAAAATTGATGCGCCATATATCACCTCGTTTTATTGGATACGACATCTCCGGATTCCATTCCTTTAATTCTTTGAGTGGAATTTTTACTTCTACATTCCAACCCTTATCAATATCATAATGATAATTTAATGTTCCATCAACTTTTATGGCATGACGTGTTCCCTTTGAATCGAACACTGGATCAGCATAAGCACCTCGCCAATTATCCAACTCATGCCACATGTCAAACATCGTATTAAGGGCATTTAATTCAAATTCAAAGTAATTAATCCCATTCGCAGTTGGGTCGAGAAAAATCTCGAAGTCATTATCATAGTAAACAATGGCATCTCTTTTACTTAGATGTCCCCAAACATTTTCTTCCTGAAGTTGAGCTGCCACATAGACATATTCAGCATCATATATCATTTTTACCCTGGTTGTTTTCCACGGTGAAGGCGCATATGGATATTGATGATCTATAAATGAATCGAGCCATTCCGCATCCTGCCAAGCTTTCTCATTAATATCACCATCAATTGTAATTGTATCAGTTGCTCGATAAATCACATAATAACGAGGTACATAGGGCTGCGGGTTTGAATTAAGAGCAGGAGGTGGGATTAAATATAAGGGCCGAATGGATGCATCCGGAAACTTTTGATCTATACCCCATAAATATATGGTTCCTAATCCGTCATCTTTTTCAGGAAGCGTTATCCATACCTGTGTATATTTTGTATTCCATGAATAATTCAAATCGTTTATTGTTACGACATCTTTTTCCGGGGGATACTTCCTGAGCACAGACTCCATGGCTTTCTGCACATCATTGTTACTCTCAATATCTATTCGTACGCCATAAAAAATATTATTTCTGAAAGTATAGGTAATCCATTTGGCATCTACTTCAAAAACATGTTGTTCTTCATTTTTTCGCCAATAACCCATGGCTGGAAAATGAGATTTACTCCATTCCCAAGAAATATCTTTAATTCGTGTAGCCCACTTCACATCGCGAAACCCTTCTTGTGAAAGAATTATTTCAGGGTTAAACCGTAGCCATTTTGGAGAGGAATCCGAGAATATCTCAGCTGTGAAAACAAATAACAACGAACAGATAATTAATATTATACCGACTTTCATTTTTCGTTTACCTTTAAATATCATTATTCACTCATCATTTTTAATAATTCCTTATTAGTTATCAATGTCAATTTCATAAATATGTACATCATATTTTTTCCATTCATCTCGTATTACGTCATCTTTTACTGTTAATTCATTATTCAGCTCAAACAATTTTTTCACCCTCATGCCATTAAATCCGTCTATCCGTATGTTTACTGTTTTTAAAGTTTCATCACGATTAGCTGCTAATAAATAATATTTGCCTTCCCATTTTTTTAATCGTAATTCTATTGCACTTCCACCTTGCAATATTTCCACTTCATTTTTTGCATCATCTGCAACAAATATGGGCCACATATAATTTAATTCCTGATACCAGCCACGTAATCGCTGCAAGTCTTTTTTCTGTGTACATACCCAATGATAAATACCATTTGCTCCGTCAATGATAGCCTGATAAGATTCATTGCGTACACCTTGCCAATCATCCGCACGTAAGGATAAAATATCTTTAAAATGCTCAGGAACGACTTCATCCGAATGAAAGGCAGCATAATAATTTACTTCTGACAGTTTAAATCTTTGCGGATTTAATACCATTTCAGTTTTTGTTAAAAATGGTGAATTTCTCCATGCCGACCCGGGTCTCCCCATGATCTTTACATAACAATAACCAATCAGAGGATTGGGAATTTGCCATTCCGGCATGTCAAGATCGTATAGAAAACTCGAATCATGATGCCCCCATATGAGTAAACGTGGAGATGAGAGATTTCCAACTATTCTTTCTACCCTTTTGCGCATCTTCACAATTTTCGGGGGTAAATTCCAATAGTAAAATTGCTTTGCATAACAACTGAGAAATCCTGGATGGCTCATCAGACTGTCAGCTTCTTTCTCAAACTGATCCAATATATCCGGAAGATATGGCCCGATCGTAAGGGTATATACGTTTTTATCCCATGCACGCTTTGTATCTTCAAATGCTATGTTTTTTTTGTCATACCAACTTCTATATACATTTGCACCCAGATTTATTGCCGCATCCCAATCCATTATATTAACAGATGGTACAATTGGGAAAAACCTGAAATCGCCATTAATAATTATACGTCCCTTGTCATCTATAGTCAATTTTTCTATCGGGGGCAACTTCCTTCTTACAGTATGATTAATTTTTCCAAACTTCTTCGTCGCTCTTCCCAATTCTTCTCCTTTATCATCATAGTACTTAACAGTCACCGAATAATCTTGTACCGGTAAGGAGTTTACTCTGTAATTACTTATGTTAATTGTCACCTCACCTGCCTTATCTTTAAGCCTTTTTGTGAATGTATCAACTATTTTCTCTTCCCTTAGGTCTATAACCTCTACTTCAACTTTTCCTTTCTTTTGGATTGGCCGGTAGCGATTATATATTTCCACAATTGCGGTACCCTCTTCTGCAAAATAGTATTCTTGATCCGGAACGATTTCAATAGCCTGAGGCACCAGAATTGGATAAGATTCTTTTATTTCTTTTATGCCGCCACCTGATAAACTTATTTCAAAATGAGTTGATTTTTCTAATCCTGCTTGATATGGAAGCACTATTTTACTTACCTCTGCGCTTCCGATCTGTATTGCTTTTCTTGAAACCGGACCTCCCTTTATACCACCGGTAATTGTTATTTCTCCTCCTGCACCTTCATTAATTAACTCTATTATCGCTTCATTTTCACCTGAAAATAATTGGGGATGACTTACAAAATCCTGTGACTGATCCTCTTCATAATAATAGCGCTTACCAAATTGAATGCTTTTTATTCTCACTGCTGGAACTTTTGCTAATACTATTCTTCCCATCTCCTTATTATTGGCAGACTTCCCATGCCAATAATCTTGTTCTTCTCCCCATTTCCTTAGCAAATTAAATCCAAATTGATCAAGTGATGGCATTGGATCTTGACGTAAAGAACTAAAGGGTATTGTTAGTGCATATGTGTCTTCTTCATTCTCTATTGATATGCCATATTCACTTCCCTCTCTGAATTCTCCATCTACGGTGTAGCCTTGCTTTTCTATTGTTATTCCCTTATACACTTTCCTATCACGGCCTATTTTAATTACATCGAACAGATAGCGGAAATGATTCACAAATTTACTCTCTGTCCTTGTATTAAGATATATTGAAATTTCTTCATCAGGGTATGTTTTAGGTATCATTAGATATAGATTTTCTGCATCATTTTTAACTTTTAATCTGATATCCGTTGTTCTTTCTATTGTATTCCCCCAACTGGATGATGTTGAAAATCTTGGATAATCAATCCCTCGATTTTCCAATTCTTCCGGTGAACTGCCAATCTCATAGGCTCTTATCTCATCTACCCATAGGCTTGTTGTCGGCTCGGTCCCCAAGACCGTTATCTGTAATAAAATCTCCTTTATCGGCTTTTCTGATTCAAAGCCAAATCTTCTGTAACCCCAGTCATGATCACTTTCACCTAAACAAAATGTTGGAGAAACCTCCTGCATGGTTCCGTCATAATGATATATATAAATGGTCATGTTAGCATAATTATCAGGGCCATCATAACCGAGGGGAGGTTTTTTGCCTATGGAATTATCCAACTTCGACCACAAATCTATTGCAACCGGTTTTACCTCTTTTTGATGTAATGAAATTATTTGTGATACGCCTGATCCATCTGCATATGTGACACTTGAGCGGAGAGACTTATTGCCCGTAATTGATTCTCCTTTATCAATTATTGGTTTTCTATACTGCGCTCCT
Source organism: uncultured Roseivirgaceae bacterium (assembly GCA_964423255.1). Taxonomy (GTDB): domain Bacteria; phylum Bacteroidota; class Bacteroidia; order Cytophagales; family Cyclobacteriaceae; genus JAAUQL01. The sequence goes on from CAYREN010000038.1 coordinate 11,262, forward strand.
ACCCAGCTTACCCATTGATCTTCTATGGGCATTCTCCATCCTTGTGGAAGTATCTCTGACGGAGTATCCTCTTCAAAACTATGATTTTGGACCAGATTAACTCCATCCAGTTCTTGACCCAAAAATGCTTCATCAATCCATGCAATGCCATTAATTCCGCCAGATAATGTGAATATCACTTCACAGCCCCATTTTAATTCATTTAACTTGATTTTTCTTTTAACCAGCTTCCACTTATTTGAGGGCTCAAGTTCAAGCGTATCAACTTGTGACGGAAGGTCTTTTATTACTCCTAACTTGATTATGGCTTTTAATATGTTTGTCTCTGATACGTTTTCTGTACGATAGTAAAATGAAATCGTTATTTCCTTTTGAGGCACCAGGGGTAATCCAAACGGCATACTTGCATCCCTTACTTTCCAATAATCGCTTATTACTGTTGCACTTACTTTTTCCTTTCCTCGAATAAGTTTAACCGCATTCTGACCCGAATACTTAAAATCTTTACATAACTCTGCTCCATCCGTTAAACGCCAATGCGAGGGCACATCCATTTTATCTGCTTCTATATGGGTTTTGTATCCATTATCGGGATTATCACCACCACCTTCTATAATAATTTGATTCATAAAAGTATTTTCAGCACCTCCATTGGGAAACAAATTATGGTCCTTGATAATTGATCCAAAAATTTGCGATTGGGTGAAAAAAATAAGTATGAAATAAATTGTTGATGTTCTCATTTATCTGCTTTTTTTAAAATACTTAAAATACGAAATTGATTGTCGATAGAATGTCAAAATGATACTTACTCTATGTGTCGTAAATGTAGCTTGAATAATTTTTAAAACTAAACTAATGATAGCCAACTTATTGACCCATATTAAAACCAAAAAGAGATGTGTTTTCCAGCAGACCCTAACTTATGCCTAAGTCATCCATGCTATTTTTGCTACTAGTAAATAGAAAGGTTATTAATAGCATAAAAGAAATTATAATTTTTGCTCCACTATTATTTTAAACATGTCAAATTATCAAAAAAGTTCATATAAGTGTTATGATCTAAAAGTATAAATTGTTTGGATGACAAAATATAGGAAATCAATTTTGGTTGGTGAAGCAGCAAAAAGAGTTCGTGAATTGATAAGAGAGAATTTATTATCAAATGCGGTTACAGATTATTAAGGGTCATGTATCAAATTTCATATCCATATGTTGTTAAGTCATCCCAAGGTTATTGGGTTCTATTAGGATCAATATTTCAAGGGCAAGAAATCGAGAAAAATGTTGCAAGAGTATAGTTAGATACGAAGGAAGATTTTGGAGAATCACATCTGGGCGAGGGGCCATTTTGTTGTATGCACAGGCTACGTAACTGATAACTTGATATCTGATTATATAAGCAACCAAGATATAAAGTATTGATTTGATAATTGTAAAATCAGCGATGAATTTTAGTCAGTTTAGCTGAAATTAATTTTACTGGTCCTAAACCTGTAGAAGTATAATTAAGATATTACAAAGACCATTAGTAATGGTAATTATATCATATTTTACTAACTTTGCACTCTCACTTATTATAGTTGGGTATTGGAAATGGAAAAAGAAATTTTAATTGAAGAACACGGATATTTAAATTTACCTATTCATCCTGAATTAGTCCTTGAAAAGGAAATTGCCAGATTGAAAAAGGAGAAAAATGCTATCATACTCGGGCATTATTATATCACACCAGACCTGCAGGATATTTCTGATTTTATTGGTGATAGCCTTGGTTTAAGCCAAAAAGTTGAAAAGACAGAGGCAGATATTATCGTTTTTTTGGGTGTCCATTTTATGGCCGAAACAGCAAAAATATTAAACCCTGGAAAAAAAGTAATAATTCCGGATTTAAAGGCTGGGTGTTCTCTCGCCGAATCAGCTCCGGTTGATAAATTTGTTACGTTTAAAGCAGAATATCCTTATCACAAAGTGATCTCATATATTAATTGTTCTGCTGAGATAAAGGCACTATCTGATGTTATTTGCACATCTTCTAATGCAGATTCTATAGTTAATAGTTTTGATAAAAATCAAAAACTGATTTTTGCGCCTGATAAAAATCTTGGTAATTATATAAATAGTACAACTGGTCGAGACATGGTATTGTGGGATGGTGCTTGTATGGTACATGAAAAATACTCTTTGGAGAAAATAATAAAACTGAAAGACCAGCATCCTGACGCAAAATTTATTGCCCACCCAGAATGCGAAAATCCCGTCTTAATAGTTGCTGATTTCGTAGGATCTACAACTGCATTATTAAAATATTCAAAAAACAACGACTCAAAAAAGTTTATTGTAGCTACAGAAAGTGGTATTTTACATCAAATGCAAAAAGACAGCCCGGATAAAATATTTATCCCTGCGCCTTCCATCGATTCTACTTGCGGATGCAATGATTGCTCATTTATGAAGTTAAATACCATGGAAAAGCTATATTTATGCCTTGAGTATGAACAACCTGAATTGGTGCTATCTAAAGAATTAATTGCAAAAGCAAAAATGCCAATTTTAAGGATGTTGGATATTTCCAGAAAACTTAATTTATAAATACTAAGAGGAATTGTCTTCGATAAAAAAATCTGACTATTTGGTAATTGGGAGCGGAGTGGCAGGCTTAAGCTTTGCCCTAAAAGTTGCGAAATATGGAAAAGTTAATATTGTCTCCAAACGCACCGCCAATGAATCCAATACATCCTATGCACAAGGTGGAATAGCCGCAGTAACAAAAGATACTGATAATACCAGGAAACATATCGATGACACACTTATTGCCGGAGCAGGATTATGCCACAACGATGCTGTTGAATTTGCACTAAATGAAGCTAAGGAAAGAATTGACGAGTTAATTCGATGGGGTGTTCAATTTACAAAGAAAGATGATGGTGCATATGATTTAGCAAAAGAAGGAGGTCATTCCGAACATCGAATTTTGCACGCAGCAGATATGACGGGAGCTGAAATTCAACGCGCATTATTAGAAAGCGCCAAAGCAAATCCTAATATCACCATATTTGAAAATCATCTTGCTATTGATCTAATTACCGAACATCATGTCCTTGGGAATCTCCAATCGGCATTTAACATTTGCTTTGGTGCTTATGTTCTCTGCGATGATGATCAATGTGTCACACCCTTTCAATCAAATTATACAATCATTGCTACAGGTGGTGCTTCTAAAGTTTTTTTGCATTCTACAAACCCTGAAATTGCTACTGGGGATGGCGTTTCCATGGCTTATCGTGCTGGAGTCCGTATAGCAAATATGGAATTTGTACAATTTCATCCTACCTCATTATATAATCCTGGGAAAAGATCATTTCTAATTTCTGAAGCACTGCGCGGATTTGGCGGGATATTGATCAATGGAAATAATGAGCATTTTATGCCAAAATATGATAAAAGAGCCGATCTGGCTCCAAGGGATATTGTTGCCAGAGGAATTGATGCAGAAATGAAAAAGAGGAGAGAGGACTGTGTTTTTCTTGATATGCGGCATCTTGATGGTAAGGAAGTAATGTCCAGGTTTCCAAATATATTCAAACATTGCAAGGAGTCGTTAAATATTGATATTGCTAAAGATCCAATTCCCGTTGTTCCTGCTGCTCATTATTTTTGTGGGGGTATTATGACAAGCCTGACAGGCCAAACTTCTATGCAAAATTTGTTTGCCATAGGCGAGGCGGCACATACTGGTTTGCATGGTGCAAATAGACTTGCAAGTAATAGTTTAATTGAGGGACTGGCTTTTAGTCATCATGCAGCCATGAAGGTAATCAACAAGCGTCCAAGAAATTTTGGGAGTGTTATTATTCCTGAATGGGATGAATCTGGTATTATTGATGAAAAAGAGTGGGTATTGACCAGGCACAATCAGAAAGAGATTCAGAATATTATGTGGAATTATGTTGGAATTTTACGTTCGAAAAAACAATTGAAAAGAGCGAAAAGACGAATTCATGTAATTCATCAGGAAATAGAAGGCTACTATAAAAAATCAAAAATATCTGGAGAACTGGTAGAACTAAGAAATCTGGCAACTATAGCCTTTCTAATTATCACTTCAGCATTGAGGAGAAATGAAAGTCGTGGCCTACACTATATGACGGACTTTCCCGATAAAAGTGAAAAGTATTTAAAAGACACAATTATATAATATCAAACTAAAATTCTTTTTAGTTTTGTAAAAGCACCTATGAACCATGACAACTAAATATTTTAAAGTTGTTCGGTTATCTTTAGGAGAATATGAGGATTAGCAATTTAATTGAAGAACATAGCTAAGTTTAAAGGAATAAAATCCTGCATTGTCAGGTGAATAGTCTTATAATTCAGTTCTTTAAATAGTTTAGAATTATTTCCCGAATTGTCGGGTTAACTTAATCGAATGAGCAAGATTATAGAAGAAAAGCAAAACGTAGTCATCAAATTTGCGGGAGATTCTGGAGATGGGATGCAATTGGTTGGCACACAATTTACAAATAATACAGCTTCCATTGGACATGATCTAGGAACCTTTCCAGATTTTCCGGCGGAAATAAGAGCACCCCAAGGTACTATTCCCGGTGTTTCTGGTTTTCAAATACATTTTGGAAGTACTGAAGTTTATACACCAGGTGACTCGTGCGATGTGTTGGTTGCCATGAATGCAGCAGCACTAAAAAGTAACATATTTAATGTACAAAAAGGTGGAATTATTATATTAAATACCGCCGGGTTTGATACGCGCAATTTAAAATTGTCTGGCTATGAATCAAATCCTTTAGATGGAAACGAGTTGTCAGCATACCTAGTTTATAAAATTGATATCACAAAACTTACCAGAGAGGCGCTATTGGAGGTGGAAATGGGTGTTCGTGACAAAGACAGGTCAAAGAACATGTTTGTGCTTGGATTTATTTATTGGCTTTACAATAGATCGCCAGAAAATACTATTCAATTTATTGAGCGAAAATTCAAGAAAAAAGATGAAGTAATTGATGCCAATATAAAAGCACTGAAGGCGGGATATAATTATGGAGATATAACTGAGGCATTTTCCAGTAGATTTAAAGTAAAACCTGCGAAGATGGTTCCTGGTACCTATCGAAGTATTACCGGAAATCCAGCTTTGGCATTGGGGCTCGTAGCGGCCGCACAGAAAACTGGTCTTCAGCTTTTTTATGGTACTTATCCAATCACCCCGGCAAGTGATGTGTTGCATGAATTGGCCAAGCATAAAAATTTTGGTGTCAAGACATTTCAAGCAGAAGATGAAATAGCTGCAATTTGTTCTACAATTGGAGCAGCATTTGGAGGTAATTTGGGAATTACAGGAACAAGTGGACCTGGGCTTGCATTAAAAGCAGAAGCTATGGGACTTGCTGTTATATTGGAATTGCCACTTATCATCCTGAATGTACAACGAGCAGGGCCAAGCACCGGATTGCCAACCAAAACGGAACAATCCGACTTGTTGCAAGCTGTCTATGGTAGAAATGGGGAATGCCCTATGCCTGTGATTTCTGCAAGTACACCATCCTCGTGTTTTGATATTGCCTATCAAGCTGTGAAAATCGCAGTAGAGCACATGACACCAGTGATTGTGCTTAGTGATGGTTATATTGCCAATGGAGCCGAACCATGGAAATTTCCATCGTCAGCGGACCTGAGCGACATCAATGTTGGTATAATAAAAAGCAAAGAAAGTGAAGAGAAGTTCATGCCTTATCTCCGGGATGAAAATTTAGTTAGAAAGTGGGCCGTTCCAGGCACAGAAGGTTTAGAGCACCGAATTGGAGGTTTGGAAAAAGAAGATATCACAGGCAATGTATCTTATGATCCTGACAATCATCAAAATATGGTAAAAATCAGGGAAGAAAAAATAGAACGAATTGCCAACTTTATTCCTGAGCAAACCATTGATTCGGGCAAAGAAAATGGAGAGGTATTGGTATTGGGTTGGGGGTCAACTTTTGGCTCAATCAAAAGTGCCGTTATTGATTTGATAAAAGAAGGCTATGATGTCTCACATGCCCACCTCACTTACATTAAACCATTTCCAAGAAATTTGGAAAGTCTGATGAATCGATTTAAAATAGTTTTGATTCCTGAAATAAATAATGGCCAGTTAATAAAGTTGATCAGAGATAAATACATGATAAATGCTGTTGGATTCCATAAGATTAAAGGGACTCCAATTACTAAAAATGAACTTAAAGAGGAAATAATGAATCTTTATCCCAAGGGATAGTTAACTATTTTATCATTTCCGTTAATAAAGATACTATGAAAATTAAAGCTCCGGTAAAAAGACCAGCCAAAATAAAAAGTGATCAACTTCAAAATAATGGAGGGTTGTCATCAAGAGATTTTGTTTCAGGACAAGAAGTACGTTGGTGTCCCGGATGTGGAGATTATTCGATATTGAAACAAATGCAAACCGTATTACCCCAAATTGGCATAGAAAAAAAAGACATTGTTTTCATTTCCGGAATTGGTTGCTCTTCACGATTTCCATATTACCTCGATACATTTGGCATGCATAGCATCCATGGTAGAGCAACAGCAATTGCAAGTGGTTTGAAGGCAACACGGCCTGAACTTAGCGTTTGGATTGTAACCGGCGACGGAGATGGGTTGTCTATTGGAGGAAATCATATGGCGCATTTGCTCAGAAGAAATTTTGATGTCAATATATTGCTATTCAATAACGAAATATATGGCCTCACAAAAGGGCAGTATTCACCTACGTCCAGAATTGACAGCGTTACCAAATCCACTCCACTGGGATCTCTGGATCATCCATTTAATCCTGCTGCATTTGCCATGGGAGCAGAAGGTACTTTTATTGCCAGAGCCATGGATAGGGATCCGAAACATTTGCAAGAGATGCTTAAAAAATCACATCAGCACAAGGGATCATCATTTCTGGAGATTTATCAAAACTGTAATATTTTCAATGATGGAGCATTTTTTAGCTACACCGAAAAAAATGTTAAAAAGCAGAATGCCTTATTTGTCGAGCATGGAAAACCAATGGTATTTGGTGCTGACGAAGAATATGGGATAAAGCTTGATAGCACTAAGCCGGTAGTGGTAAAGTTGACCGATGGATATTCATTGGATGATCTATGGATTCATGACGAAAATGATGCTATCAAAGCTAATATTCTTATCAGGATGGAATCAATATACCCCGACCAGAAATTCCCAAGGTCATTTGGCGTATTGTATGCTCAGCAAAGGGCGCGATACGATGAAATGATGAAAGAGCAAATGAGTATTGCGCTTGCTCAACAAGGCAAAGGGGATCTTGATGCTCTTATTGCCGGTAGCGAGACATGGGTAATAGAGTAATCTTGTTTTTTTGAGATTATAAGATACCTCTTTATTTCCGCGAAAAGTTTAAAGGAAAGAGTTCTTCAGCTGTTGGACTTTTAAAATATCTGAAACCAATTTTTTTCTAATCTAATACTAAAGGCAAAGTTGAATGAAGGGTTGCATGTACCTTATATCTCAACAATATTTTCTCAATTAAATATATTACTGGTACTTTTGCATCTTATTTAAGAATAATAATATTCGTCTCAAAAGTCAGGCATTCAACCTGATGAAAAAAGGATAATATGAGCAAGAAAGGGAGAGTTTTAGTGGCAATGAGTGGAGGAATAGACAGCTCCCTTGCCGCAGTATTATTGCAAGAACAAGGATATGAAGTGATAGGCATGACCATGAAAACATGGGACTATGCTTCTTCGGGGGCTTCTAAAAAAGAGACCGGCTGCTGTAGTCTTGATTCTATCAATGATGCCAGAAATATAGCAGTAAGCCTAGGGTTTCCACATTATATTTTAGATATCAGAAATGAATTTGGCGATTACGTCATTGATTATTTTACTGATGAATACATTGCCGGACGTACACCTAACCCATGTGTACTTTGCAACACACATATAAAATGGGATGCCTTGTTAAGGCGTGCCGATAAACTGGGATGCGAATTTATTGCAACAGGGCATTACGCAAAAATACGATTTGAACAAGGTAGATATATTGTCTCAAAAGGTATAGATCAAATGAAAGATCAATCTTATGCTTTGTGGGGCGTTTCGCAGCAGAGTCTTAGTAGAACCATATTTCCGCTTGGAGACCTGACAAAAAAGGAAATTTATGATATGGCTTCTGATCGGGGATTCACCGAATTGGTAACCAAATCAGAATCATACGAGATTTGTTTTGTCCCTGACAATGATTATCGAGGGTTTTTAAAGAGAAGAGTTGAAGGATTAGAAAAAGAAGTTGCAGGTGGAGAATTTGTTCTGGAAAATGGGGAAGTAATTGGCAACCATGAAGGTTATCCATTTTATACCATAGGGCAGAGAAAGGGATTAGGCGTTGCATTGGGGTATCCGGTATATGTTACAGAAATTCAAAAGGATAAAAATAGAGTGGTTCTGGGGACATTTGACGAACTTGCCAGAGATGGTATGTACGTGAATAAATTAATTATGGGAAAATATCCATCTTTTCCTGAAAAAATGAATACAATTACTAAAGTAAGGTACAATGATCCTGGACATCCAGCTGTTATTGAACAAACCGGAGATGTCATGAAAGTTTTCTTTGGAAATGGCGTAAATGCAATAGCTCCGGGACAGGCTGCTGTGTTTTATGAAGGAGAAGATATCATTGGCGGTGGATGGATTTTATCCAGCTTTAAACAAAGCCAAAATAGCGTTTTGAATTAGTATGGGAATAATAAATAAATGAATATGTTGGGCGTTTGACATTTATTCAAGGGATATCAAATTTATTTTGTCACAACATATTTGTAATAAAAAATACAAATTGAATTTTAGAGGAAGTTTATATATAGTAATTATTATCTCAATATTTTGGCAATGTTCAGAAACTAAAGAGCTAGACCCAAATGTCTTGGGAACTGATTTTTTCCCTTTGAGTATTGGAGATTACAGGATATATAAAGTGTCTGGTATTCAATATCATTCATTTATTGACAGCACAGTCTTTTCATATTTACTGAAAGAAAGTGTTGTTGATTCTTTTCAAAACCTTGAATCGGGAATTTCATTTAAAATATTACGGTATAAAAAAATTAATGCAAATGATTCATGGGTTATTGATTCGGTCTGGACAGCCAGAAAAGATAATAGAACAGCAACTATGATCGAGAACAATGT